>NZ_RZPH01000635.1:0-3584 GCF_004022825.1 Mesorhizobium sp. M7A.F.Ca.CA.004.04.2.1 | reverse complement strand
CTCCGGTACAAGGGCCTGATGGCGGCGCTGGAGCTGGTCTCGGACCGCACGACGAAAAAGCCGGCCGACAAGAAGACCATGGCCGTGGTTTCGGAGGCCGCCTATGAGGCCGGCGTCATGCTGCGTGTGTCGGGCAACACCATCATCCTGTCGCCGCCGCTCATCATCACCGCCGCCGATGTGACGAAGATTGGCGAAGCGCTGGATGCAGGCCTATCGAAGGCCTGACGGGTTAGCTGGACACAACGGAGTTTCAAGACGCAATGAGCCAATCGCAAGAAGCACTGGTTAGCCGGCGTTCCCGCCTGCTCGGCGCGAAATCGCAATTGTTCTACGACGAGCCCGTGCATCTGGTGCGCGGCGAAGGCGTCTGGCTCTACGATGCCGATGGTCGGAAATATCTCGACGCCTACAACAATGTCGCACATGTCGGCCACTGCCACCCGCATGTGGTCGAAGCCCTGTGCCGGCAGGCCAGCCTGCTCAACACCCACACGCGCTATCTGCACACCGCCATCCTTGATTATGTCGAGCGGCTGACCGCGACCTTCGATGCCAGCCTGTCGTCCGCCATCCTGACCTGCACCGGCAGTGAGGCCAACGACATCGCGCTGCGCATGGCGCAGGCCGCAACCGGCCGCATGGGCATCATCGCCACCGACGCCACCTACCATGGCAACACCACGGCGGTTTCGCAGCTCAGCACCCGCATGCCGCCGGTCGGCGGCCGCGCGCGCCAAGTGCGGCTGGTGCCGACGCCCGACAGCTATCGCCATCCCGATGCGACGGCCGACGGCAAGGCCTTTGGCGATGCGGTGCGGGGAGCCATCGCCGCGCTGGCAAAGGACGGCATCGGCCTGTCCGGCATCATTTTGTGCCCGCTGCTCGAAAATGAAGGCTTCCCGACGCTTCCCAGCGGATTTTTCGAAGACGCCGTGGCGGCGGTGCGTGAAGCGGGCGGGTTGGTCATCGCCGATGAGGTGCAACCTGGTTTCGGCCGTACCGGCAGCCATTTCTGGGGCCACCAGCGCGCTGGCTTCGTGCCCGACATCGTCACCATGGGCAAGCCGATGGGCAACGGCCATCCGGTCGCCGCGGTGGTCACCACCAAGGACACATTGGCGACCTTCCGCAACGCTTTCCGTTACTTCAACACCTTTGGCGGCAATCCGGTTTCCTGCGCGGTGGCCAATGCCGTCCTCGACGTCATCGAGCAGGAAGATCTCGTCGCCAACGCACGTGACGTCGGCGCCTATGCGCTCGGTCTGCTGCGCCCGCTGGCCGAGCGCCATGAATGCATCGGCGAGGTCAGGGGCGCCGGCCTGTTCTTCGGCGCCGAACTGGTTCACGACCGCGAGACGCGCGAGCCGGCGCCCGACATTGCCGAGCAGGTCGCCAACCGCATGCGCCACCGCGGTGTGCTCATGGGCAAGACCGGGATCCACGGCAATGTGCTGAAGATCCGCCCGCCCATGCCGTTCTCGCGCGACAATGCCGACGTCCTGATCGGCGCCCTCGACGAGGTGCTGGGTGAAGTCGGCGGAGTGAAGGCGTGAACGCTGTTTCCACGCAATCCGAGCCCGAGACGGCAGCCGATGTCACCGAGCTTGCCAAGCGCGCGCTCGAACATTGGGGCATTCGTGAGGGTGAGCCAGAGCTGCTGAAATTCCGCGAGAACGCGGTGTTTCGCGTCATCTTGCCAACAGGCCAGCCGGCCGCCATGCGCATTCATCGGCTTGGCTATCACACGGACGCCGCCCTGCGCTCGGAACTGCAATGGATGGGCTTTTTGCAAGCGGCCGGCATCGCCACGCCATCTGCGGTCGCCACGCCGGCCGGCGATCTGTTCGTGCTTGTCAGCGCCAACGCCTCAGTGCAACCCCGGCAAGTCGATTGCTTGAGCTGGCTGGAAGGCCGCGCCGTCGGCGCGCGAGGCGTGCCGCTGGATTTTACGCCCGAGCAGGCAAGACAGGTCTTTACCGCGATGGGCCGAACCATCGCCCACATGCACAATGTCACGTCTGCCTGGACGCCGCCCGCCGGCTTTGCCCGCCATGCCTGGGATTTCAATGGCTTCTTCGGCGCGAACCCGAATTGGGGCCGCTTCGAGACCTCGCCCTTCCTCGACGGCCCTCATCGCGAGCTGGTTTTCCAGGCGCGGGAAAAGGCCGTGAAGGCGCTGTCGGAGCATGAACGCAGCGCCCGCAATTTCGGCATCATCCACGCCGATCTGGTGCGCGAGAATGTGCTCGTCCATGACGGCGCGATCCGCATCATCGACTTCGACGATTGCGGCCATGGCTGGCACATGTACGACCTTGCCGTCGCGCTCTACCAGAACCGCGATGAGGCGATCTATCCGCTGATCGAGGCCGCTTTGCTCGAGGGCTATCGGCAGGAGCGGGCACTGACCGCGCGCGACATCGCCGCGCTGCCGCTGTTTTCGGCGTTGCGTGCCTTTGCTTTCCTCGGTTGGGTGCAGAGCCGCGTCGAAGGCGACATCACCAGGGATGTCGGCCAGCGTATGTCGGCCATCGCAGCCGATGTGGTGATTGCCTATCTGCGTGGCGAATAGGGCCGATCAATAAGAACTGGCGGGTCATCAGCCCTTCGCGAAATGGATGCTGACCGTGCCCGAACTGCCGAAATCGGCGACGATCGTGTCGCCGGGCCGCGCCTCGACCGGGCGCACGAACGATCCAGAGAGCACCACCTCGCCAGCCGCGATCGACATGCCGTAGCGGGCGAGCCTGTCCGCCAGCCAGGCGATGCCCATGGCCGGGTGGTTGAGCACGCCGGCGCCAAGCCCGGTTTCCTCTACCTCGGCGTTGCGCGAGACGATGGCGCCGATCCAGCGCATGTCGGCCTCATCAGGACGTTGCCGCCGGCCGCCGATGACAATGCCGGCATTGGCGGCATTGTCGGAAATCGTGTCGAAGAAGGTGCGCACCTTCTTCGTCTCGGCATTGACGCGCTCGATGCGCGTATCGAGGATTTCCAGCGCCGGTGTGATGTAGTCGGTGGCGTGGAGCACGTCGGAGATGGTCACGCCGGGGCCTTTCAGCGGCGCCTTCATGACGAAGGCGATCTCGGCCTCGACGCGCGGCTGGATGAAGCGGCCGGCCGGCACCGTCGCGCCGTCATGGAAGAACATGTCGTCGAACAGCACGCCCGAATCCGGCGTGTCGATGGCAAGCGCGTACTGCATTGCCTTCGATGTCAGCCCGATCTTCCAGCCCTTCGGCTTCAGCCCGGCATCGATCTTGCGCGCCACCAGCGCCGCTTGCACGCGATAGGCGTCCTCCATCGTCGCATCGGGAAAATCGAGGCTGAGCAGACGGATCTGGCGGCGCGACCGCTCGGCCTCGAACAGCTGTGCCGCGGCGTCCTCCACCTGTTCCGGGGTCATTGCGCTGCCTCGTCGACGACACCGTTTCTGAGCACGCCGATGCCTTCGGCCTCCACCTCGATCACGTCGCCGGGCTTCAGCCAGATCGGCGGCTCGAAGCGGGCGCCAGCACCCGTCGGCGTGCCGGTGACGATGATATCGCCCGGCACCAGCGTGGTGAAGGTCGAGATGTAGT
>NZ_RZPH01000634.1:0-3584 GCF_004022825.1 Mesorhizobium sp. M7A.F.Ca.CA.004.04.2.1 | reverse complement strand
CGCGAAAGTCGCGGATGAAATCGTAGGAGCCGCCGCCGACGAGATCGAAATCACCTGCCAGCACGATCGCCTTCAGCGCGCTCATCTCTTCCGGGCCGAAGGTCAGCGGCCGCGCAGCACCCATCTTGACGCCAGTCCAGCCATTTTCGTTGTGCGAAGCGGTGACCATGGCGACCGAGGGCGTATCCAAAGCGAACTGGGCGAAATACGCCATCGGCGACAACGCCAGTCCGATGTCCCTCACCCGTGCGCCTGCGGCCATCAAACCGGACACCAGGGCCAGTTTGATCGACAGCGAATAGGAGCGGAAATCATGCCCGGTGACGATATCGGGACCGGCGCCGAGACGGCGAATAAGCGTGCCAAGCCCCATGCCGAGCGCCTGGACGCCGATCAGATTGAGCTCCGGCAGTTGCGCGGAGCCGGGATGGCCGAACCACCAGCGCGCATCATATTCGCGAAAGCCGGATGGCTTGATCAGCGCTTCGGTTTCGAATTCGAAACTGTTGGGCCGGGCGTCGCCAACGATGCTGAAAGACAAGACTGGAAACTCCGAATGGCAGAAATTACGAATTGTCGAGGGCTGCGGCTTAGCACACAAGGCTTTAGGCCACGTTTATTCCGGAAGGGAATCCGGGCCTTTCGGGCAATGCTCGACGAAAGCCGACGAAATGCGACAGAAGTGCCGCCGTGCCGCTTGCAGGAACCAAGTGTGGCGGCTATAAGCCCGCGGTCTGGTCACGGAGTGTAGCGCAGCCTGGTAGCGCACCTCGTTCGGGACGAGGGGGTCGCAGGTTCAAATCCTGCCACTCCGACCAGAGAAAACAAAGAGTTAGCGCATCCCGACTTCGGCGCTCCACCTGCCCCTCAAGCGAGACTACTCGCGTCCCCCGTCAGTCGGATGGGCGAATTTCTATTCGCCGTGCCTCTGTGACTCGGCCGACAGCGATGCCTCTTGCACTGGACAGTAACCAGACGGTCCAACCGGCCGCCTGATGCCTTCATGCCTGCGCTCGCGGACAGATCCCGGAAAACATCTCAACTGGTACGCGCGTTTCCGCTCAGCGGAGGCCAAAAAAGCTCAAGATCGCTATCACGATGACTACAGCTCCAACGAGCCAAATGATGTTGTTCATGATCTCTCTCCTGCTGCCTGGGGAAGCCCGCGCCTCTGGCGGAGAACGCGGGCCGACCAGCCTTTGCCGACTGATCTGCAGCAGACCACCAAATCGTGATCCCGGCTGCGAGAAATAAACCATCAGGCACGCCTAATGTTCCGTCGTGCGTCCCATGATCATAGGCGCCGGCATCATCACCACGACAGCACTGTCGTGACAGGTTTCGTCCTAACCCATCGGCACCATCCCGTGGTGATCGAACGACGGGTACCGACGCAGGAATCCGGCCCCGATTCTTGATGGGAGTCGGGTCTTGATGGGAGTGGGGCCACGAGAGGCCTTTGGCACGCATCCCAATCACGCCCGCAACCAGACTTAAGTCCAGCCCCTGCCCGACCGAAGTCCAGGTTGGAAACGCTTGCCCTTGCCCCAAATTCGGGTGGTGGGCGAAAATGATCAATGAAAAACTAAAGAGCAGCAGCATGTCGAACCGTGAGACCAAGAAATCCCATGCCCTTGGCATGCGGATGACAGAGATCAAAGCCAGGATGCAGGAAGCCCAGATTACCGAAGACGAGATGAAGACCTTCCAGAAGGTCGCGGCCATCATGGAGGGCGACGAGGGCCTAATCGAGGTTGACGACCTGATTGCCGCGTCATTCCTCACCGACACGACGCTGAACAGCCAGAAGCGTTAAGCGACCATGCCGACGATTAGCAGACTTTTTGATTCCCCCGCCGATGCGGCGCGGGTCGCCAGCGACTTGGTGGCGGCCGGAATTCCTCGCGTACAGATCGCCATCATCGGGCCTTACAATAACGAGGCGGGATCTCTTAGGGTTTCCGCTTTGGGATCGTTACTTGGCGCTGCCGCCGGCGTGTTGGCCTGCCTGAGCGCCGTTGCGGCCCATGGCATCAATCCTCTTGCTGCGAGCGTGTTGCCAGCAGCGGTGGCTGGCGCGGTCTGCGGCGGCGTTGCCGGCGGTCTGTTTGGAACATTCGCCATGGCCGCCATGAAGGCGGATGATCAAGACGTTGCCGAGGGGGTGGTTCTGGTGATGGCGCATGTCGATGAAAATGACGCCGACATCGCTCAGACAGTGCTCGGCGGTTGCTCCCCGTCGACGTTCGTGGCCGAAGCAGCGTAGGAAAGGACCGCCCGACGTCGCCGGGACGGGCTCTCTGCGTTCACCAGTGATTGAACCCAACACGCGCCAGATAGCAATTCGAGTGGCAGAGAATGTTCCTGCGCCGGACGCAAAGGCTGGCCGGTGGCAGGTTTCTTCGCGGGCCGCATATTTTGACGAAAAGGTCCGTCGGCTTTAGGGTCGATGGACCTGATGGAGTCAGCCAAACGGCGGGCCGAGTGCGACATGAATTTGAATTCAACCACAGCCCCGCCCTTGATTCTTGTGATGACGCTGGTTCTCTTCACTGGCTGTTCATCGCTCGGCAGAACCGTCGATGCAGCGAAATACGATTCGATGACGTGCACCGACCTCAACAGGGCGATGGGAGACGTCGCCCGTGACATCTCGCAAACGGCAATCACGCGCGGCAAGGTGGCCAACACCAATGTTCCACGCTGGCTGCTCGGCGGCTCACGCGTGAAGACCGCGGTAGCCAACCGCGAAACAGCCAGGATCGACCGGCTTAAGCAGCAACAGGATGCCATTGCCGCTGTGCGAGCACGCAAGTGCCCCAGGTCCGCGAATTGAGCGGACAGCCAATGCCTCGGTGCGGAGCCCGGTTCAGGCGCTCAGGCGAAATCGCGTCACGTCGATCGCCGCGGCCATCAGCGTCTGTGTGTAGGCGTGCCGCGGATCGCTGAAGATCGCCTCAGTCGGCCCTTCCTCGACGATCTTGCCCTGTTTCATGACGATGATGTAGTCGGCCATGGCGCGCACGACCGACAGATCGTGGCTGATGAAGAGATAGGACAATTCGTGGTCCGCCTGCAGCTTGCGCAGCAGTTCGACGATCTGTTTCTGCACAGAGCGATCGAGCGCCGAGGTCGGCTCATCCAATACCACCAGCCTGGGCTTCAGGATCATGGCGCGAGCAATGGCGATGCGCTGCCGCTGGCCGCCGGAGAATTCGTGCGGGTAGCGATTGCGTGCGTTGGGGTCGAGGCCGACCTCGCGCAAGGCGTCGACCGCGCGTTGATCACGCTGCTTGCCCGAAAGATCAGGCTCATGCACCAGAAGTCCTTCGGTGATGACTTGGCCGACGGTCATGCGCGGCGACAGCGAGCCGAACGGATCCTGGAAGACGAGCTGCATCTGGCGCCGCAGCGGCCGCATCGCCTGCCTGTCGGCTTGGGAAATGTCGCGATCACCGAAACGGATAAGCCCGTCGCTCGGCAACAGCCGCAGCAAGGCGCGGCCGAGCGTCGACTTGCCCGAGCCGGATTCACCAACGATGCCGATGGTCTGGTTTCGCTGCAGCCGGATCGAGATGTGATCG
>NZ_RZPH01000633.1:0-3592 GCF_004022825.1 Mesorhizobium sp. M7A.F.Ca.CA.004.04.2.1 | reverse complement strand
CCTGCAGCAGGCCTTGCGTGATCTTGTAGGCGCCCTGGTATTCGGCAACCTCCTCGCCCATGACGAAGACATCGCCGTCGCGGCGCATTTCCTCGGCCATCGCATCGCGCAGCGCTTCGCGCACCGTGGTCGAGACCATTTCCGTGCCGGCCGGAATGTCCGGATCGGCGGCGATTTCCGACTTCGGAGCAGCAGCCACCGGCGCAGCCGGCTTTGCGGCCTCCGCCTTATCCTCTGCCGCCGCCGGAGCCTCTGCCTTTGCAGGCGCTTCCGCCTTGGCGGGCGCCGCGGCCTTGCCGATATCCCCGGCACTTTCGCCGTCCTGTAGCAGCACGGCGATCGGTGTGTTGACCTTGACGCCTTCGGTACCGGCGGCGATCAGGATCTTGCCCAGCGTGCCTTCGTCAACGGCTTCGACTTCCATCGTCGCCTTGTCGGTCTCGATCTCGGCGATGACGTCGCCGGCGACGACTTTGTCGCCCTCGTTCTTCAACCACTTCGAAAGATTGCCCTCTTCCATGGTCGGCGAGAGAGCGGGCATGAGAATTTCGATCGGCATGTCCTTGCCCTCCCGTTACAATACGATATCGGTCCAGAGCTCGGACGGATCCGGCTCCGCGTCGTTCTGGGCAAATTCGGCGGCATCCGCGACAATGTCGCGGACCTCCTTGTCGATGGTCTTGAGCTCGTCCTCGGTCGCCCACTTCTTTTCCATCAGCCGTGCCTTGACCTGCTCGATCGGATCATGGTCCGAGCGCATCTTCTGCACTTCTTCCTTCGAGCGGTATTTCGCCGGGTCGGACATCGAGTGACCGCGATAGCGGTAGGTCTGCATTTCGAGAATGATCGGCCCGTTGCCGGCGCGGCACCATTCGGTCGCCTGGTCGCCGGCGGCCTTGACGGCGCGGACATCCATGCCGTCGACCTGGATGCCGGGAATCTTGAACGAGGCGCCACGGTGCGAAAAATTGGTTTCCGCCGAAGAGCGCGACACCGAGGTGCCCATGGCATAGCGGTTGTTCTCGATGATGTAGATCACCGGCAGCTTCCACAGCGAGGCCATGTTGAAGCTTTCATAGACCTGGCCCTGGTTGGCCGCGCCATCGCCGAAATAGGTCAGCGAAACATTGTTGTTGTCGCGGTAGCGGTTGGCGAAGGCCAAGCCCGTGCCGAGCGACACCTGCGCGCCGACGATGCCGTGGCCGCCGTAAAAGTGCTTTTCCTTTGAGAACATGTGCATGGAGCCGCCCTTGCCCCGGGACAGGCCGCCCCGACGCCCGGTCAACTCGGCCATGACGCCGCGCGGCGACAGTTCCATCGCCAGCATGTGGCCGTGGTCGCGATAGGCGGTGATCATCTGATCGCCATCGATCAGTGCCATCTTCATGCCGGTGACGACCGCTTCCTGGCCGATATAGAGGTGGCAGAAGCCGCCGATGAAACCCATGCCGTAAAGCTGGCCGGCCTTTTCCTCGAAACGACGGATGAGCAGCATGTGCCGGTAAGCGGCAAGCTCTTCGTCCTTGGTGAATTCGGCAGGCTTGGGGGCCGAAAGCCCCGATTTGCCGTCGGATTTGGATTTGGCAGGCGCTTTTCTGGCGGCGGTGGCCATGCATCACTCCCTGTTGGCGTCTCTTTGTGGACATTAGAGCAGATGAAATCTGCTCTGGGGAGATCAGCTCTTCCCCACCGATTTAAGGGAGGCTAACACGCGTCAAAGCGTTGCGCCATGCCGAATTTGCATAGCTGGCATGCGCCTAAGCGATTAAAATCATTGAAAATATTGATGATTAACTTGAAATCAGTTATTTCGACGAGGTCGGCAACATAATGGTGATTTCGTCAGCCTGGGACAGATTGAGCGCCTTGCGTGCCTGCTCATCGAGCATGTCCTTTTCGAGCGTGCCTTCATGCATCAACCGAACGCGGCGCTCGAGTTCCATGCGGCGCGCCTTGATCACATCGAGCTGGCCTTGCAGCGCCACCGTCTGGGCTTCCAGCTGATATTTCGAATAGATGCCGAATTCGCCGTGATAGGCGTGAAAGCCGAAATAGGCCAGGAACGCCACGCAAAGCGAGGGAATGATCAGTCGGCCGGTGTTTCTCTGCTTGTGCTGACGCGTCCACATGATCCAAATCCTCGCGGCCGCGAACTCAGGCGGCTCACGATCTTTTTCGCCCGATTGTGCTTAACGGACGGTTACGGGTGTCCTGTTGGGCGGCGTCGAAACAAAAAAGGGCGGGAATGCTCCCGCCCTTTTGTCCGGTATCGATGAGCCGGTGTTTCTGGATCAGCCCTTGACCACCGACTTGCCGGCATAGCTTGCCTGCTTGCCGAGTTCTTCCTCGATGCGGATCAGCTGGTTGTACTTGGCCATGCGGTCGGAGCGCGACAGCGAGCCTGTCTTGATCTGTCCGCAATTGGTGGCAACCGCGAGATCGGCGATGGTCGAATCCTCGGTTTCGCCCGAGCGGTGCGACATGACGGCAGTGTAGCCGGCCTTGTGCGCGGTCTCTACGGCGTCGAGCGTTTCCGTCAGCGAGCCGATCTGGTTGACCTTGACGAGGATCGAATTGGCAACGCCCATGCGGATGCCGTCGCGCAGCCGCGCCGTATTGGTGACGAACAGGTCGTCGCCGACCAGCTGCGTCTTTTTGCCGATCAGGTCGGTCAGGTACTTCCAGCCTTCCCAGTCGTCCTCGGCCAAGCCGTCCTCGATCGAGATGATCGGATAGTCGGCGGCAAGCTTGGCCAGGTATTTGGCCTGGGCCTTGGGATCGCGCGTCTTCTTCTCGCCCTCATAGACGTAGTTGCCGTCCTTGAAGAACTCGGTCGCGGCGCAATCGAGGCCGAGCGCGATCTCGTCGCCCGGCTTGAAGCCAGCCTGCTCGATCGATTCCATGATGAAATCGAGCGCCACCGGCGCGCTTTTCAGGTTCGGGGCGAAGCCGCCCTCGTCGCCGACATTGGTGTTGTGGCCGGCGTCTTTCAGTTTCTTGCGCAGCGTATGGAAGATTTCCGAACCCCAGCGGACACCTTCGCGCAGCGTCGGCGCGCCGATCGGCAGGATCATGAATTCCTGGAAGTCGATCGGGTTGTCGGCATGCGCGCCGCCATTGATGATGTTCATCATCGGTACCGGCAGGAGATGCGCCTTGGTGCCACCGACATAACGGTACAGCGGCAGACCGGCGGCATCGGCGGCCGCCTTGGCCACCGCCAGCGACACACCGAGAATGGCGTTGGCGCCAAGCCGGCTCTTGTTGGGCGTGCCGTCAAGCTCGATCATGGTCTGGTCGATATGGATCTGGTTTTCGGCTTCCATGCCGCCGATGGCCTCGAACAGCTCGCCGTTCACCGCTTCGACGGCCCTGAGCACGCCCTTGCCGAGATAGCGGGCGCCACCGTCGCGCAGTTCGACGGCCTCGTGGGCGCCGGTCGAAGCACCCGACGGCACCGCCGCGCGGCCCATCGAGCCGTCTTCGAGAATGACATCGACCTCGACGGTCGGATTTCCACGGCTGTCCAGGATTTCACGCCCGACAATGTCGATGATGGCGGTCATTTGCGATGTCCTCGATTGATCTGAAG
>NZ_RZPH01000632.1:0-3592 GCF_004022825.1 Mesorhizobium sp. M7A.F.Ca.CA.004.04.2.1 | reverse complement strand
CTGCAGACCTTCGCTTTCCAGAACCGGACCGAGGCTCGACCCGCGGCCTTTTTCTATCTGATCGACCACCCGCCCCGCATCAAGACGCTCCTGGATTGCAGTGGCCAGGGCGGTGTTCAGGGCTTCGATGTTGGAGCCGATCAGCGATTTGTCATCGCCGGTAACCGTGATGCCGGCATCTTTTGCATAGGTGACCAGTTCCTCTTCGGAGGTCTGCAGCTTTTGCTTCACCTGCAAAACCTGTTCCTGGATGAACTGCCGTGCCAGATCAGAGGTCTCGCTGGTCTGATCGAGACGTTGATCGATAAAGCTCTGCGCGACCTGATTGGCAACGTCGCTTGCATATTTCGGCTTTTGATCGACGAAGGTGATCGATAGCAGGCTCGTATTGGTGACCAGATTGACCGTCAGATCTTCCTGGATGCGCTTGATCGCAATTGCCTCGCGCTCTTCAGGCGTTTTCTCCTCAATGGAGGGTGACTTGGACATCCCGAACGCACGGTAGACAATATTGCTCGGGGAAAAGCTCGGCGTCGGAAACAGAAAATCCGGTTTTTCGCTAAGCCCAAGCTGGAACACCACGCGCTGAGCCAATGCCCGGCTCTTCAGCTTCTCCCGAGCGGTCAGGAAGGCCCGGACGTCGCTGTTTTCGGAAACGACCTCAATGTCCTGAAACACTTTCGCCGAAGGCACCAGAACTTCGAGCTGCGTCGTCGCCAGGTATTTTGGTGTCTGCATCATCGTCACGATGACGCCGGCAACGAGCCCGGCCGCCGCCATCATGACGATCAGCCAGCGATACTGGACGATGTATAAAAGCAGCTTGAGCGGGTTGAACCCCTCATCCTGGCCCGCATAGTCGCGACCATAGGGACCGTAGTTTTGCGGCACGTCGTAATAGGAGTCCGCGGACAGGGCCTGGCCATGTCCGGGTCCGGCAAGTTGGGGCTGCCTGTTGCGATCGAGCATGCGCGAGGTGATCCTGGGGTTGTCCGTGTCTACGGAATGACCGCAATGCGGGCAGCGCTGGAGGCGAGGCCCAGCGCATCCTTCAAATTGTTCATCGCGATTTTCGACTTCGAAGCAAAAACGACGACCACGTCGCCGCCATAGATGCGCGGGTTGCGGTTCTTGCCGGCGCGGATTTCCTCGACATTGTAATTTGCGACCAGCTTGTTTTGGCCGACATTGCGATAGACGAAGACCTTGCCGGCATCACCGACCGGATTGAACCCTCCGGCAAGGGCGATCGCGTCGAGCAAGGAAGCGCTGCTGGACACCGGATAAATGCCGGCCTTGTTGACTTCACCATCGACCGTGATGCGCTGGCCAATCGACTCCTTGACGAAAATCGTCACGTCAGGCGACTGCAAGTACTTTTCACCGTAGGCAGTCTCGATTTCCTTCTCGAGCTGACGAACGGTCTTGCCGGCTGCAGTCATGGTCCCAATCAGCGGAAGCGAAATCTGTCCGCCCGCGTCGACCTGAACTGTTCTGTTCAAATTATCGACCTGAAACACACTGACCTCGAGCACATCGTTGGCAGACAGAGGCTGCTCGCTGCCGTTCTGGGTATTCTGCGGCGGCGGGAGATCCTTGACCACCTGCAGCGTACCACCGCCAGAGAGCGCCGATGAAGACGCCGTCGGCTGCAGCGCATCGACAGAACTGGTGGAGGACGTCGATGTCGACGAAGTGCTTGCGCAGGCAGATATTGCTAGCGATGCGAGCAAAGCGGGCACGGTGCCCGCATGACTTCTTGCGAGATCGAAAATGCCCATCAAAGAGCCCCGCTCTTAAACAACCGGCCCAATCCGCCAAACCGCCCCGCACTGCTGCCCCCCGATTTTCTCGGGCTTTGCTTTCCGATGGGCACGAGCGGCCGATTTTGCAATATCGCGTCCGGGCGTTTCACTGCCATGTTGTAAGCCTCATCTTCCCCACACCGGTTCGCGATGGCGACAACCGCCTGCGAAAGCCCTGGCCGCCGCCGGCTGGCGCCGTGGGTGTCGGAGGCGACAATATCCACCCTGCCCTCATCCAGCAGCTTCTCCGAGTAGTAGAGCGCCGTACGTCCAAAGGCCCCCGTCACAGAATCAGCCGTGAGCTGAATAAGGCAGCCTAGCGTATTCAACCTCTCGATGACGTCGTAATTCGCCTTGATCCAAGTCAACCGCTCTGGATGAGTGAGGATCGGCACGAAGCCGGCCCCTATGAGACGGGCGGCGAAGTCTTCGAGCCGCGGAGGCAAAATGTGATGTGGCGGTTCGAACAGGAAATAGCGGGATCCGTTCAGAGTCGGCACCGTACCAAGCCTCAATCGATCGGGGAGATCAGGCGCGAGATGAACATCAGCGCCAACATATACGGTAAGCGGTATGGCAGCGCGATGAAGCTCCAGTTCTAACGCCTGAACAGCCCCGGCAATCTTTGGCGTGGCGTTCTCATAAACCCCAGGCATTACATGCGGCGTACATGCCATATGCGTTGTACCGTCGGCCACTGCCAGCCGTGCCATCTCCAGCGACATGGCCAAGTCAGGAGAACCGTCATCGAGACCGGGCAGGATATGTGAATGCAGGTCGATCATTGGCGTTTCTGGTTGAGAGGAGGCAAAGCTTCGCCTCGACAAAATAGAAACGCGTCACCCGCATGAAGGCGAATGACGCATTTGACAAATTTACGCAAAACAGCGGGGGTCGTATCCCGCCTATCGGCTGACCGCGTCGTCGTCATCCTGCAGGCCGATAATAAGGGCGGCGGCACCACCGACGGCGGCGCCGCCCAAGAGAACCGGCAGCATGCCAGGTTCTGAGCTGGCGGGTACGATCGTCGCAGACGGTGTCTCAAGCGAAACGCACATGCCGCCTTCGATAGGGTCGACCTTGACGGTGGCATTGGCTGGAATATCGAGCGCGCAATTGGCTCCGATAGCCAGCGAAGCAGACGCCTGCGCCCCGGTCATGATGCGCGCGCCCGCATACACCGGCGCCTCGGCATCCACCCCTGCATAGCCGCCGGCCTGGGACATCTGCACATTACCCCGGACCTGCGTAAGACGACCTATCGCGTCTGCGGACGCCGGCACGGGCGCAAGACAGGAACAGGTTTGCTGAGCTACAGCCTCGGGCGCGGCGAACAGGGCGCCCCCTGCGACGAATGCAACAAAAGTAAAAGCAACCCCGAACCGATGGCAACTCATCATTTTACCCCGCCAAAACCTGTAACTCGCCCTGTTGGTACAAATTACAGCCCGCCCCGCCCCAAGCAATAGAACAATATGGTTAACAAACCCAATAAACCAGCCAGCCCGCCTATCCAGACCTTTCTCTACAGCGGCCGATGCCGCCATATCTTCGTCAGCGGCTGACGCCGTTGTCGTCATCCTGCGTCGCCGCGAGCACGCCAGACGTCAGAAGCGCCCCGGCGAAAATCGCCTCCGGCGGACCGAACCCGGCGCCGCCGCCGGAGGGCTGAATAGCAGCCGTCTGCTCAGAGCCGACAAGCTTGAGGCAAATGTTGTTGCCAAGGCGGGAAACGTCGAGGCTCGAATTGGCCGAAACCTCCAGATTGCAGCCGCCGACCAGAACGG
>NZ_RZPH01000631.1:0-3594 GCF_004022825.1 Mesorhizobium sp. M7A.F.Ca.CA.004.04.2.1 | reverse complement strand
GCCTTTCGCCATGGCACCGCGCACATCGCCGGCGCTGCGGCAGACGGTGAGCGCTCCGGCCCGTTCCAGCCTGAACAGGATCGAGGCCATCGCGATGGTCGAGGTCAGCGCCTCATTGCGCGGAACCTCGGGGGGCAGCGGTTCGGCGGCGCTCGGCGCCAGGGGCACGGCGCCGCGCCTGGATTTCTCGACAGGTGGCGGAAAGATGGCGAACATGCCCCCGGCGAAGCCGCCGGCTTTCGCGCGCGGCAGGTCGATATGGCCGCCCGATTTCCCCTCGATGAACAGCTTTTCGACGTCCGTGTCTTTCGACTGATAGAGTCTGAGCAACGTATCATTGTGGCCGTCGAAGACGGGAACGAGATCGGTTTCGGTCATAGGGGATCATTCGGTTCGTTTGTCGGCGGCGGCTGAGATATACCATACCTACTTAGGCAGGATGCGCCACCCGCGCAAATGCCAGACCGCCCCGGGAGGATGGCAGCCGCTTGCCGCAACGTTTCAGGCAACGAAATCCCTACCGCTTCAGCACGTCGGCCCATTCCTGATGGCGGCGGAACTGGGCGTTGGCGAACGGGCAGAGCGGGATGATCTTCTTACCCGCCGCACGCGCATCCTCGACGGCGCGGGTGACGAGGCGAAGCCCGGCACCCTGGCCGCGAAAGACGTCCGGCACTTCGGTGTGGTCGATGATGATCTGGTGCTCACCGATCTTGGTGAAGGTCATCTCGGCCTCTGCGCCATCGGGTCCACGCAGGACATAGCGGCCCTTGGAACCGCGATCCTCAAGTTCGATCTCAGGCAGTTGGTCAGGCATCGCTATGCTCCTTGGGCAGCATCGGCAAAGAACCGCCGTGCCGCCTCGATCTCGTTTGGCCGCACCTCGTGCCCGCCATCGTGCCATTCCACTGTGACATCGGCGCCGTCGGCACGCAAATAGGCCTCGAGCCGCGTGGTCAGGTTCGGCGGGCAGATCGGATCGCGCTTGCCGGCGGTCATCAGAATATGGCGGCCGGCGAGACTGCCCTTCACCTGCGGCTCGAACGGGATCAGCGGATGCATCAGCACCGACGCGTCGAACAGGGCTGGAACCGCGAACACCACCGAGGCCAGGACATTGGCGCCGTTGGAATAGCCGAGACCCAGCACGGCCGATGGCTTCGCTGCTTCGACATGGGCCTTGACGAAGCCCGCCATCCTGATCGTCGCCCGTGCCAGATCCTCCATGTCGTAGACGCCCTCGCCGGTGCGGCGGAAGAAGCGCGCAGCACCTTGTTCGGACACATCGCCGCGCGGCGAGATAATGGTTGCCTGGGGCGCGAGATCGCGCCCCAGCGACAGAAGCTGGCTCTCATCGCCTCCAGTGCCATGGAAGACGAACAGCAATGGACCACCCGGCGAACCGGGCAGCAGCTTGTAGATGTAAGCGTCCTTGCTCATGACCTCAGCCTTCCAGTCTCTGCAGATGCTGTTCCAGATACGGCCGCAGGTGCTGGTGCTGCGACGGCAGCTTCAGCGCCTCGCCCAGATGAGCGGTATCCTCGTCGCGATCGAAACCCGGCTCGTTGGTGGCGACTTCGAACAGCACGCCACCCGGTGTGCGGAAATAGATCGCCCAGAAGTAGTCGCGATCGATCACCGGCGTCACCCCATAACCGGTGTCCATCAACGCCTTGCGTACCTCGAGCTGCCTGGCGCGGTTCTCGACCGCGAAGGCGACGTGATGGACAGAGCCGGCACCGAGATCGGCGAAGGCCGTGCTCGGCAGCGATTCGATGTCGATGACGTCGGCGCCATTGCCGTTCTTCACCGCCAGCCGCCTGAGATTGCCGGACTTGTCGACTTCCTCATAGCCCATGAACTTCAGCAGCTCCTCGGTGGCGCCGCCATCCTTCAGCCTGAGCGATACCGAATGTAAACCGCGGATCGCCTGGTCGACCGGAACACCGCCTTTCGCCCAGGGTGCTCTGCCGTCACCCTTGCCCTCGACCAGCGCGAAGCCGTCACCATCCGGTCCGGCAAAAGCCAGGCGCTTCTCGCCGAAGGTCTCTTCGCGCGACAGGCCGGTGACGCCCTCATCGGCAAAACGGCTTTCCCAATAGCCAAGCGTGCCTTCCGGCACCGAGTAGACGGTGGTTCCGACTTCCCCGACCCCATGCCGGCCCTTGCCTATATCGGGGAAAGGGAAATAGGTCATCACCGAACCCGGCGTGCCGGTCTCGTCACCGTAATAGAGGTGGTAGACGTCGGGCGCGTCGAAATTGACGGTCTTCTTGACCCGGCGCTGGCCGAGTTTCCTGGTGAAGAATTCGTTGTTCTGGCGGGCATCCCTGGCCATCGATGTGACGTGATGCAGGCCCTTGATCTGGTCGAGCATTGTCTTGCTCCTTCCTTGGTGCATGTGCGGCCCTCGCCGCTGTCCACGCCAATATGAGGACCAGAGCAGTTTAGGCAAAGGCGGCAAACACAGAATGGACTGTGTCGTAAAAGTGAACGATGGAACAAGGTTCGTTCACCAATTGGCCCGCAGAGTCGGGCTTGCGCCGTGGCCGGAATTCGGTTCCATGAACGGCGTTCGACATCCCGCGAAAAAGGTATCGTGAGTGACTGGAAAAGCCAGGCGGCCCAACATTCTCCTGATCACATGCGATCAGTGGCGTGGCGATTGTCTGTCCGCAGCCGGCCATCCGGTCGTGCAGACGCCCAATACCGACGCTTTGGCCGCGGAGGGTGTGCTGTTCAAGCGGCACTATGGCGGCGCGGCACCCTGTTCGCCCGCTCGCGCCTGCCTCTACACCGGCCTCTACCAGATGAACAACCGCGTCTGCCGCAACGGCACGCCGCTCGACGCTCGCCACGGCAACATCGCGCTCTCGGCTCGCGCCCTGGGCTATGATCCGACGCTGTTCGGCTACACCGACGTCTCGCTCGATCCGCGCCTGCTGGCGCCGGGCGATCCGCGGCTGCAAAGCTATGAAGGCGTGCTGCCGGGCTTTACGGTGCGCCAGTTGCTGCCCGAGCACCAGAAGCAATGGCTATCCTGGCTGGAACTGCAAGGTGTCGACGCCAGCGCCGGGTCCCCCGACATCCACCGTCCGCTGGCCGACGGCGTGGCCGGGACCATCAGCAACGCGCCGCCCGTCTACTCCGGGCAACAAACGCCGGCGGCTTTCCTGACCGGCGAATTCACGCGTTGGCTTGGCGAACAGGAGGACGCCACGCCGTGGTTCGCGCATCTTTCCTTCATCAGCCCGCACCCGCCTTTCATTGTGCCGGAGCCCTACAACACGATGTACGATCCGGCTGACAGCCCGGCCTTCCGGCGCGCGGCAAGCTGGCACGAAGAGGCGGAAAACCATCCCTATCTTGCCTATGATCTCGGCCGGCAGAAACAGATAAAATTCCGCCCAGACGCCAGAGGCAAGGTGCACGACTGGAGCGATGACGATTTTCGCCGCATCCGCGCGATCTATTACGGCATGATTTCCGAGGTCGATGCGCAACTCGGCTGCGTCTGGAAAGCGGTTAAGGCCGCAGGCGCGTGGGACGACACCATCATCGTTCTGACCTCGGACCATGCCGAGATGATGGGCG
>NZ_RZPH01000630.1:0-3606 GCF_004022825.1 Mesorhizobium sp. M7A.F.Ca.CA.004.04.2.1 | reverse complement strand
CACTGGTCGACTTGAAAAACGCCGACCAGATTTCCGGCATCGGCCGCGGCATCGCCTTCCAGCTGGTCGAGAATTTCGGCCTCATCAACCGCCGCGACATCGCCGAGGAGATGAAGTCGCTCGACCAGGAAGGCCGCGCCACCCTTCGCCGGCTTGGCGTGCGCTTCGGCGCCTACCATGTCTTCGTGCCGGCGCTGATCAAGCCGGCGCCTGCCGGACTGGTGACGCTGTTGTGGGCGCTGAAGAACGACGGCAAGGACAAGCCGGGTTTTGGCGACGTGGTCCATGCGCTCGCCTCGGGTCGCACCTCGGTGGTGATCGACCCTGCTTTCGACAAGACGTTCTATAAGCTTGCCGGCTACCGCAATCTCGGCCGTCGCGCCGTGCGCATCGACATACTGGAACGGTTGGCGGATCTGATCCGTCCGGCGACCAACTGGAAGCCCGGCCTCGGCCAGCGCCCGGACGGCGCCTATGACGGCCAGTCCTTCATGGTGACGCCGCCGATGATGTCGATCCTCGGCGCCACCGCGGACGACATGGAAGAAATTCTCAAGGGTCTCGGCTATCGTGCCGAGCCTAAGCCGGCCGTCGAGGTCAAGGCGCGGCTCGAAGCGCAGGACAACGCCGCCCGCGAAGCGGCGGTGGCGAAACTGGCGACGGAAGAAGCTGAACGAGCCGAGCAGGCCAAATCGGCCGAAGCCGCGGCAACGGATGCCGCAGCAGAGGCAGCCGTCGAAGAGTCGGAGGCGGCATCGGACGCAGTGGCCGTTTCGGAAACCGCGGCCGAAATTCCCGCCGAAATCACCTCCGACGCCGCGGCGGAACCTGCTTCGCCTGCCGTGGAAGAACAGGCGGACGCTCCGGTCGAAACCGTGCAAGACGAAGCGCCTGTTGCCGAGGCTGCTGCTGAACCGGCACCGGCTGAACCGCAGGCAGAGGCTGAAGCTGCCGAGACTGAAGCCGCAGCGGCAGAAGAAGCCGCAACGGCCGACCTGGCGGCAAATGCCGCGCCCGCAACGGACGCCGCGCCGGACGAACCTGTGGCGGTGACTGAAGCAGCTGTCGGCGAACCCGCGCCGGAAGCCGAAGCACCAAAACCCATCCTGTTGTGGCGTCAGGGCCGCTTCGAACAGCGCCCGCGCAACCGCGATGACAACCGCAGGAACAATCGCCCGCGCAACGGACAAGCGCGCGGCCGAAGCGATGCGCCTGCGGATGCCGCCGGCGCACCGGCCGCTGCTGCACCCGGAGAACGCCCGGCCCATGAAGGACGGCGCGATGGAGCCGGCAAGCCGCGCTTCGACCGCTCGAAATTCAAGCCCAAGCCGCAGGCCGAAGGCGAACAGCGACGTGATGGCAGGCCGCAGGGCGAACGTCCCGACCGCCGCGAAGGCCGTCCCGACTGGAAGGGTGGCAGGCCTGATGGCAAAGGTGGTCCGCAAGGCGGCAAGCCGGCCTTCCAGCCGAAGCCGCGCGAGGAGCGTCCGGTGCGTTTCGATCCGGATTCGCCCTTCGCCAAGCTCGCCGCTCTCCGCGACCAGCTGAAGAAGTAGAACCCGGCTCGCTTCGATGGTTGCCGAAGGCCGCCAGCGCATCGACAAATGGCTGTTCTTCTCCCGCGCCGTGAAATCGCGCTCGCTGGCGGCGAAGTTGGTCGTCGCCGGCCGGGTCCGCATCAATCGCGACAAAGCAGCGCAGGCCTCCGACCAAGTCAAGCCAGGCGACGTCCTGACCATCACGCTCGAGCGTCGCATCTTCATCTGGAAGGTGCTCGGCGCCGGTGCACGGCGCGGCCCGGCCGAGGAGGCCCGGACGCTCTACGAGGATATGTCGCCACCGCCCGCACCGAAGGGCGAAGCCCCTCCCGATGCAATTCCGGGGCTGCGCGAGGCCGGCAGCGGCCGCCCGACCAAGAAGGAACGTCGCCAGACCGACCGATTGCTCGGCGAAGATTGATGCCTGGCGTCCAAAAACACGCAGTGGTTCTGGGACAACGGCACGCCTGAGGCGAGAACTGAGCCCGGCAAACAGACGCTCTGCGGGACATGACTGACTTCCGCCGGGCCTGCAGTCTGGAATTCCATTCCGGAAACACCGGCACCGTCCGCAATGGCTACCCTTGCAAGCGGTCGACAAAGGCGTTACCTGACGGAAAAAGCCCAACAAAATGGGACGTCCCGGAGCCGACCGATGACCTATGTCGTGACCGACAATTGCATCAAATGCAAATACATGGACTGCATCGAAGTCTGTCCGGTCGACTGTTTCTACGAAGGCGAGAACATGCTCGTCATCCACCCCGACGAGTGCATCGACTGCGGCGTTTGCGAGCCGGAATGCCCGGCCGACGCAATCAAGCCGGACACCGAACCCGGCCTCGACAAATGGCTGCAGGTCAACACCGAATACGCCGAGAAATGGCCCAACATCACCGCCAAGAAGGAACCGCCGGGAGACGCCAAATCCTTCGACGGCGAGGCCGGCAAGTTTGAGAAATACTTCTCGGCCGAGCCCGGCGAAGGCGATTGACAACACGGCCGCAAAGGCCGGTATTACGCTGGGTAAGAGGCACGTCACATTAACCGGCTTGACAGCCGGCGCTGACCTGTGGCCTTCGCGTATGCAGCAAAACCTTGATTCTTCCGACTTTTTGTGTTACATCAGCGAAACATGCCGGTGACACAACGTCGATTTATGGCGCAGACGCCCCAAATCACTGAAAGGTGAAAATCCCATTCGGACCAGAGCGATCTGGGCCAGGCGGTCGCGATGTTGCGGTTTGCCGGTCCGGCCTTTCCGATGGGTTCATCTGTTGTGCGGCTAACGATCGGCTTCCCCGATCGCGCGAGTTCGGACCGGCAGGACGCCGGTGCCACAACAAGGAGTTCAGGGCGTAATGGCAACGATCACCCCGCAGAAGAAGTCCACCGCTGCGCGTCACGGTTTCAAGACCGGCGAGTACATCGTCTACCCGGCGCACGGCGTCGGCCAGATCGTCTCGATCGACGAGCAGGAAGTTGCTGGACACAAGCTGGAACTGTTCGTCATCGACTTTTCGAAGGACAAGATGCGCCTGAAGGTGCCGGTCGCCAAGGCGACCTCCATCGGCATGCGCAAGCTGTCGGAGGAGGATTATGTCGAGCGCGCGCTGAAGGTCGTGCAGGGCCGCGCCCGCGTCAAGCGCACCATGTGGTCGCGCCGCGCCCAGGAATATGATGCGAAGATCAATTCGGGCGACCTGATCTCGATCTCGGAAGTCGTGCGCGACCTCTACCGCGCCGACAACCAGCCGGAGCAGTCCTATTCCGAGCGCCAGCTCTATGAGGCGGCGCTCGACCGCATGGCCCGCGAGATCGCGGCCGTCAACCGCATGTCGGAAACCGAAGCCGTGCGCTTGATCGAGGTCAACCTCAACAAGGGCCCTAAGCGTGGCGCCAAGGCCGACAATGAAGAGGCCGAGCAGGAAGAAGCTGCCTGATCCTTCTCGCCTTTTCGAGAGATCCTGCCTGAAACGATTGGAGGCTCCGGTTTGACCGGGGCCTCTTTTGCTTTTGGGCGGCAGCTTCGATGTTGATGATGTACTGCGCACCAGCGTGCTGCATC
>NZ_RZPH01000062.1:0-12005 GCF_004022825.1 Mesorhizobium sp. M7A.F.Ca.CA.004.04.2.1 | reverse complement strand
ATCCAGCTTTCTTCGCGCGTGCGCGGTTTGCCGCCGATGAAGCGGGTGACGACGGGATCCGTCCACATCGCGGCATAGGTGTCGAAATCGTCCAGCCGGTGTGCCCGCAGGATGGTTCGCTTCGTTTCGATGACAGGAGCGCTGGTCGCTTGTGGTTTGTTCATGGGATCTGCCTCGCACGGATCGTCAGCGCTTAGCAAATCGCCGGTGCTGCGCAAGGGGCCAGGGCAACACGGCCCATCATCCAGCCACCGCTATGGGAATTTTGCGCGACGGTGCTATTTTTCACGGCAGGCTGATTCAACACCTGCCAGCGCGACCTTTTTTCAGGCGCTGGGCGGTGCCGTCAAACCCCAGGGAAAGAGCATGGACACCACCGATCTTGTGCTTGCGATCTTCCATCATCTGCTGGTGTTTTCGCTGGCGGGAATCATCGGCGCCGAATTCGTCCTGATCCGCGGCGATCTGGGCGCTGCAACGCTCAAGAGGCTCGCCGGCATCGACCGCCATTACGGCATCATTGCCACGCTGATCATCGTCGTCGGCATCGGCCGCGTCTTCTATGGCCTCAAGGGCTGGGAATTCTACGTCCACAATTGGGTGTTCTGGGCCAAGATAGCGGCGTTCGTCGTGGTCGGCCTGCTGTCGATCATCCCGACCGTCCGCTTCATATCCTGGAGCAGGCAGGCGAGCGGCAATGCCTCGTTTCAGGTGCCGGCGGCCGAGCTTGCGTCCGTGAAGACCTACATCCGCGCCGAAGCTTTCATCTTCCTGCTCATCCCGGTCTTCGCCGCGGCGATGGCGCGTGGCTACGGCTATTAGGATGGCGCCCATCAGCAGTTTGCCGTTTGAGTCCGGTTGCAATCTGTTAATTTGCGCTAGTTGTTGCTCCATCTGCAGGGTGTTGAGAGGACCCCGCGCAGCGGTTGGAGATTTACGTATTGGGAGGAGATCACGATGAGAAGATTTGTCACCACTCTGGCTGCTGCTGCGGCCGTCGCGCTTTATGGGTTCACTGCCGGCGCGCAGACCTATCCTGAACGCACCATCACCGTTGTGGTGCCGTTTGCAGCCGGCGGCCCGACCGACACGGTCACGCGCCTCGTCGCCGAAGCGATGTCGAAGGATCTCGGCCAGCAGGTCATCGTCGAAAATGTCGGCGGCGCCGGCGGCACGCTGGGTGCCGGCCGCGTCGCCAACGCCGAGCCGGACGGTTATACGCTGCTGCTCCATCATATCGGCATGGCGACAAGTGCGACGCTGTACAGAAAGCTCGCCTACGACACGCTGAACGCCTTCGAATATGTCGGCCTCGTCACCGAGGTGCCGATGACCATCGTCGGCCGCAAGGACCTGGAGCCCACCGACCTCAAGGGGCTGGTGGAGTACGCCAAGGCCAACAAGGATTCCATAACCGTCGCCAATGCCGGCATCGGTGCGGCCTCGCATCTATGCGGCATGCTGTTCATGAGCGCCATCAAGACGCCGCTGGTCACCGTGCCCTACAAGGGCACCGGCCCGGCCATGACCGATCTCCTCGGCGGCCAGGTCGACATCATGTGCGACCAGACGACCAACACCACCAAGCAGATCCAGGGCGGCACCATCAAGGCCTATGCCGTCACCTCGCCGGAACGCCTCGATGTGCTGAAGGACGTGCCGACGGCGGTGGAAGGCGGCCTTCCCGATGTGCAGGTCGGCATCTGGCATGGTCTCTATGCACCCAAGGGCACGCCGGCCGAGATCACCGAACGCCTGTCGAAATCGCTGCAGGTCGCGCTGAAGGACCAGAACGTCGCCGCCCGCTTCGCCGAACTCGGCACCAAGCCGTCGCTCGAGGCCGATGCCACGCCCGCCGCACTGAAGGCCAAGCTGGAAAGCGAGATCGCGCGCTGGAAGCCGATCATCGAAGCCGCCGGCCAGTACGCCGACTGAGGTTTGAATAGGGGCGCCACCAGCGCCCCTATTCCGCTCGGCATCGCTACCCCAGTGCGGGCTTGGAGAACCATCATGAAACCTTTCGCGATCGACAGGGCCAACGGCCTGTGCGCCGCCCTGTTCATCGGTTTCGGCGCATGGTTCGCGCTGCAATCGCTCGGTCTCGAAATCGGCACCGCCTTGCGCATGGGGCCAGGCTATTTTCCGCTGGTCCTGGCGATCGTGCTGATCCTGCTTGGCGCGGTCATTCTCGTCCAGGCCGTACGCGTCGAGGGCGAAGCGATCGGGCACATTGCGTGGCGCGGCATGCTGCTCATCCTGCCTGCTCCGATCTTCTTCGGCCTGACAGTGCGCGGCCTCGGATTCATCCCGTCGATCTTCCTGACGGCGCTGATCGCGTCGTTTGCCAGCCGCCGCATGAAGCCATTGACCGCGCTCGTGCTGTCGGCCGGTCTGACGTTGTTTGCCTTCCTCGTCTTCAGCTACGCGCTCGGCCTGCCGTTCCGCCGCTTCGGCCCGTGGCTGGCCCCAGGGTCGGCATCGTGAGGCGATGAGCATGGATCTCCTCGACAACCTCGCGCTCGGCTTTTCGACGGCGACGTCGTTGACCAACCTCGGTTTCTGCCTGATCGGCGTCCTTCTCGGCACGCTGATCGGCGTCCTGCCCGGCATCGGCGCCACCGCGACCATCGCCATGCTTCTGCCCATCACCTTCCAGATCGGCGATCCGGTCTCCTCCCTCATCATGCTCGCCGGCATCTATTACGGTGCGCAATATGGCGGCTCGACCACCGCCATTCTCATCAACATGCCGGGCGAATCCTCGTCCGCCGTCACCGCGATCGACGGCTACCAGATGGCCAGGAACGGCCGCGCCGGAGCGGCCCTCGCGATCGCGGCCATCGGCTCGTTCTTTGCCGGCACGGTGTCGACGTTCCTCGTCGCCATCTTTGCCCCGCCGCTGACGGCGATCGCGCTGAAATTCGGCGCGGCCGAGTATTTTTCGCTGATGATCGTCGGCTTGGTTTCGTCCGTCGCACTCGCCCACGGCTCTATCGTCAAGGCGCTGGCCATGGTCGTGCTCGGCCTTCTGCTCGGCATTGTCGGCACCGACATCTACACCGGCACGCCGCGCTTCACGCTTGGAATCCGGGAATATGCCGACGGGTTGAATTTCGTTGCGGTGGCGGTCGGCGTCTTTGGCGTCGCCGAGATCCTGCGCAACCTCGAAAACGAGGATGAGCGCTCCGTGATGATCCGCAAGGTCACCGGCCTTATGCCGACCCGCGAGGACTTTCGGCGCATGGCAGCGCCCATCGTGCGCGGAACGATCATCGGTTCGGCGCTCGGCATCCTGCCGGGCGGCGGCGCGATCCTGGCAGCTTTTGCGTCCTACACGGTCGAAAAACGCGTCTCGAAAAACCCGCAGGAGTTCGGCAAGGGCGCCATCGAAGGCGTCGCCGGACCGGAATCGGCCAACAATGCCGGTGCGCAGACCTCCTTCATCCCGATGCTGACGCTCGGCATTCCAGCCAACCCGGTCATGGCGCTGATGATCGGCGCCATGATCATCCAGGGCATCGTGCCCGGCCCCAATGTCGCGACCGAACAGCCGGCGCTGTTCTGGGGCATCATCGCCTCGATGTGGATCGGCAATCTGATGCTGATCGTCCTCAACCTGCCACTGATCGGGCTTTGGGTGAAGCTGCTGACGATCCCCTATTACGTGCTTTTCCCGATCATCATGGCGTTCTGCTCGATCGGCGTCTACAGCGTCAACAGCAACGTCTACGACCTCTACGCCGTCGCCTTCTTCGGCTTCCTCGGCTATCTCCTGACCAAGCTGCGCTGCGAACCGGCGCCGCTGCTGCTCGGCTTCGTGCTCGGCCCGCTGCTCGAGGAAAACCTGCGCCGCGCCATGATCCTCTCGCGCGGCGACCCGAGCACCTTCTTGACCAGACCGATCAGCGCCGGCCTGCTGCTCATCGCGCTCGCCGTGCTCGTCATCGTCTTCCTGCCGGCGGTCAAGAAAAAGCGCGAAGAGGTGTTTGTGGAGGAGAGTTGAATTACGCCGTCGTTCCGCTTCGGTCCTGAATCTCTTCGACAGGGTCGAGCGGTGCGATCGGCACCAGCGGTGCCGGCACATCGGTCGTCTTGACCTCGGCCTTGCAGATGTCGGCGATGACGCAGGCCGGGCAATCCGGCTTGCGCGCCTTGCAGACGTAGCGGCCATGCAGGATCAGCCAGTGATGTGCATGGCGCATATATTCGTCCGGAATGATCTTCAACAATCCTTGCTCGACCTGTTCCGGCGTCTTGCCGGGCGCCAATCCGAGCCGGTTGCCGATACGGAGAATGTGCGTGTCGACCGCCATCGTGTGCTGGCCGAAGGCCATATTGAGCACGACATTGGCGGTCTTGCGCCCGACCCCGGGCAGCTTGACCAATTCATCGCGACTGTCGGGTACCTCGCCGCCATGGTCGCGGATCAGCGCCTGCGACAGCGCAATCACATTCTTCGCCTTGTTGCGCCACAGCCCGATGGTGCGGATATATTCGCCGACCCTTGCCTCCCCCAGCGCCAGCATCTTGTGCGGCGTATCGGCGGCCTTGAACAGCGCCCGCGTCGCCTTGTTGACGCCGGCATCCGTCGCTTGCGCCGACAGCACCACCGCGACCAGCAGCGTGAAGGCGTTGACATGTTCGAGCTCGCCCTTCGGCTCGGGCCGCTGGACGGAAAAGCGCCGGAATATCTCGTGCACTTCGGCCGGGCTGTAGCGCGACGAGCTCCGCACCGGCCGCGGGCGTGGCTTGACGTTCGACCCATCGCGTCGTGCGGGCAACAGCTCTTTTTTGGACAGGGAAGAATCTTTGGACTTGGGGCTTGCCATTTCCCTCCTATAATATCCCCTCATGAGCGACACAAACGCCTCGTTTCAGGCCGACGAGCCATTCTTTCAGGCGCTACTCACCCCGCACCGGTCTCTGGGCCGGACAGGCTTCTTCATCCTGATGGGCGCGCTGCTGTTCGGCTGGCTGGTGACAGGCGCGTTTTTCCTGTCGCGCGGCGCCTGGCCGGTGTTCGGCTTCTTCGGCCTCGACGTGGCCGCCGTCTACCTCGCCTTTCGCATCAACTACCGGGCCGCTCGCGCCCGCGAGGAAGTCTCGGTCTCGCGCACCAGCCTCGACATCCGCAAGACCGCACCTTCCGGCAAATCGGAAGCGCATCGCTTCAATCCGTTCTGGGCGCGGTTTTCGGTAGCCCGCCACGCCGAGATCGGCATCACAGGGATGACGGTGGAAGGCCAAGGGCAGAACGTGCCGATCGGATCCTTCCTGGACCCCGATTCCCGCGAGAGCTTTGCCACCGCCTTTTCGCGCGCGCTGGCGACCGCCAAGGCACGCTGAGCCAGCCACGGGCGGCTCCTGGGCTCGAATCCCGTGTCCATCTACGTATGCGGCGTAGGAAGGCAAGTTTCGGGTGGCGATCGACGCCCCGAGGGGCGATATTCCGGCTCAAGGAGACAGTTCCATGAGCACACACACCGCAGTCCTCAAAAAGGACATCACGCCTGAAGGCAGCGACTACGAAATCGTGCGCCGTGCCATCGAGAAGATCAGTCTCGACTATCGCGATCAGCCTTCCCTCGAAGAACTGGCCGAGGAGGTTGGCGAGACGCCGACCGGCCTGCAAAAACTCTTCACCCGCTGGGCCGGCCTGTCGCCCAAAGCCTTCCTGCAGGCGGTGACGCTGGACCATGCGCGCAGGCTGCTCGATTCCGGCATGCCGCTGCTCGAGACCTCGTTCGAACTGGGCATGTCCGGCCCGGGCCGGCTGCATGACCTGTTCGTCACCCATGAGGCGATGTCGCCGGGCGACTACAAGACACGCGGCGCCGGGCTCACCATCCGCTACGGCTTCCATTCCTCGCCGTTCGGCACCGCCCTGATCATGGCCACCGAGCGCGGGCTCGCCGGCCTCGCCTTCAGCGACCCCGGCGAGGAACGCGCCGCCTTCGCCGACATGTCCAGCCGCTGGCCGAACGCCGTCTATGTCGAGGACATGACTGCTACCGGTCCCTATGCCGCCCGTATCTTCGATCCGACGCTGTGGCGCCCCGACCAGCCGCTGCATGTCGTCATGATCGGCACCGACTTCCAGGTTCGCGTCTGGGAGGCGCTGCTCAAGATCCCGATGGGTAAGGCCCGCACCTATTCCTCGATTGCGGCCAGCATCGGCGCACCGTCCGCCAGCCGTGCTGTCGGTGCGGCCAACGGGGCCAATCCGCTCTCTTTCGTGGTGCCTTGTCACCGCGCCATCGGTAAATCAGGCGATCTCACCGGCTATCACTGGGGCCTGACCCGCAAGCGCGCCATTCTGGGCTGGGAAGCCGGGCAGGTATCGTAATATCGATTTTCCTCGATATTGCGAAGGAAAACATGGATATATCGGCCTTCTTAAGTATAAGCGCGATTTAGACTGTGGTTTCCGCCGTTGCAACCCAGGGCAACCTCCGGTCCCCTGCAGTTGTTATTTTGAGCCGTTATTTTAGGTAACTCTAAATTAACCACGATAAAGTGATGATGCCCTCATATTAATCCGGACGATCCGGCTTGATAGGAGGTCCCGATGACATTGTTTCGCGCCGCCTGCGCCGCAGCTCTGCTGGTTGCCAGCCTCGACGAGGCCGCGTTGGCCGCGACGCAGAATGTCATCTTCAATGGCACGATCGCGCCCACCTGCACGCTTGTCGTTGCCACCAACGGCACGATGACGGCCAGCCCCGATCTCCAGTCCCTCAGTTCCCACAACAGCGGCGGCTCGGCTGGGACCGTGACACTGACGACGACCGGAGGTGTGTCGCTCAGCGTCGATCCGGTCACCACCATGACGGTGCCATCGGCAGACAGCACGTCGACGACCTGGACGCCGACCTACTCCGCCACCGGCGCGCATGCCATCGTCGAGACCGGCTCGGCAACCAGCATCACCACCCCCGGCGCCGATCTCGTCTCGGTTCACCTCGCTGGAACCAAAGGCGGCAGCAATCGCTTCGCCAACGGCAATTATCAGGCAACGGTAACGCTGCGCTGCGAATGACGCGTGGCGAAGGAGGGGTCGTTGAAACATGCTCGAATCCTGGCGACGGCATTGGCCATCGGATTGACACCCATTGCCGCC
The DNA here is from genome assembly GCF_004022825.1 of Mesorhizobium sp. M7A.F.Ca.CA.004.04.2.1. Lineage (NCBI taxonomy): Bacteria > Pseudomonadati > Pseudomonadota > Alphaproteobacteria > Hyphomicrobiales > Phyllobacteriaceae > Mesorhizobium > Mesorhizobium sp. M7A.F.Ca.CA.004.04.2.1. The sequence continues at coordinate 4,885 of NZ_RZPH01000062.1, read as the reverse complement.
AAGGCCCAATCGATGTCGCCGATGCGTGGCGAGATCAACAGCTTCACCGACGTCTTCGCGGTCCGCATCTTCCCTGCCAATCCCTACGACCGGAAGATCCGGGTCGAAATCCACGTCTACGATCAGGATTTTCAGCCGGTAGATGCCAGAATCTCTCCAAATGTCTTCCAGCTGGCTTCCCAGGCTTCCCGTTCTGTCCTTGTGGTCGTGCCCTTTGACGGCGCGGCCGAGCGTAAAGTGCGTATCTGTACCGAAAGCATCCCCTTTCCCAATCAACAGACGCAGATAAGGGCACAGATATGCGGAAAGTTCTTTGGGCGCCGCAAGTCCTGACACTGGCGCTCGCGGCTGCTTGGGCGGGTGCCTCGCCGGCCGGGGCCGAGGACGTCTACAACCTCAACCAGAATGAGAGCGGCTTCAACCTGCCCGGTGTCACCTTGCCCCAGGGTCAGGACGAGGTCCGTGCCGCGGACGGCACCACATGCCGTTCCGCCGTCTCCGGCTCCGGGGCCTATGTCGATCTCGGCGTTATCAGAGGCAACAGCCAGTCCGACAATGATGTCGCCACTTACGGCCGGGTGGTGATCCCGATCGGGCGTACGCCGAAGCGCGTCGATTGCAGCCGTCTCTATGAGCTTGAGGTCGAGCGCCTGCATCTGGAGCTGAAACTTCTCAAAATGGGCCTCGGCGCCGACGGCCAGACGGCCAGCGTAGCCGCCACCGCTCCCGCAGCCGCATCACCGGGGTGGGCCAACGAAGGCTGGAGCATCAGGACCGGAAATGGCGATGGCAAGAAAAAGAAGAAGCAGTAGCCGCGCGCTGCTTGCGATGGCGGCACTTGCCGGTTCCTGCCTTCCGGCGCAGGCGGCGATCATCGGCACCTGCACCATCATGGTCGGGGCGTCCGGAACGATGAAGGCCAATCCCGCCATCAGCATACTGGGCTCCAAACAGGCAGGCGGATCGAGCGCCAGCGCCACCGTGGTGGCGAGTTCCCTGTTGTGCTCGATACTTAACCTGCTTGACTGCTATTCGGTTTCGGCGCCGGCGCCTGCCGCATTCTCCTCCGCGCCGAGCGGCGGCGGCACCAACGTGATCTTCGCTTCAGTCTTCCGCCTCGATGGCTCGGGGGTCGATGTCAACGGAAGTGTGCCGCAAAGGGTTGCCAACGGCACCCACGCGATGCAGGTCGACCTCACCGCCACCAAATCGAGCGGTATCTTTCCCGCCGGCAACTATCAGGGCACGGTCACCGTGCGCTGCGAATAAGGCCACGACACCTCAAATCGGACTGGACCATGCGCGTGGTCTGGCAAGCCGCGGCCTTACAGGTTAGCTTCCACGCAATCGGAACGATCTGCGTTCGCCCGGACGCACGAAGACGCTCCGATATTTTGAATTTGCGTTGCCAGGAGGCCCTGCTTGATTATCGTCATCGGCTCGATCAACCTCGACCTTATCGCCAAGGTCGACCGCTTGCCGAGTCCCGGCGAGACGGTGGGCGGCTCGGCCTTCACCACCGCACCTGGGGGCAAGGGCGCCAACCAGGCACTGGCCGCCGCACGCGCCGGCGCCTCGGTGCGCATGGTTGGCGCCGTCGGCAGGGACAGCTTCGCCGCCGAGGCACTGGCCTTGCTGCGCGACGGCAAGGTCGACCTGTCCGGCGTTGCCGAGACTCATGCCTCGACCGGCACGGCACTGATCATGGTCGCCGACGACGGCGAGAACATCATCGCCGTGGTGCCGGGCGCCAACGCTTCCGTGGTGCCAGGCGATCTCTCCAAGGCCTTTCTGAAAAAAGGCGACGTCGTGCTGCTGCAAAATGAGATTCCGCTGGCCACCGTCGATGCCGCCCTCGACCAGGCAAGGGCGGCCGGCGCCATTACCGTGCTCAACACGGCGCCTTTCCAGGGGCAGGCAGCCGGCTTTCTCGGCAAGGCGGACTATGTCGTCGCCAACGAAACCGAGTTCGACCTCTATGGCGAAGCGCTGTCGCTGCAAGGCCGCGACCGGGCGGCCCGTATGCGCGACTTTGCCGGAAAGACCGGCCGCACCGTCGTCGTCACGCTCGGCGGCGACGGCGTGATGGCGGCAACGCCGAGCGAATTCCTCACCGTTCCGGCACGCAAGATCACCCCTGTCGACACGGTCGGCGCCGGCGATACGTTCTGCGGCTATTTCGCCGCCAGCCTGTCGTCGGGCCTCACGCTCGAACAGGCGCTGGCGCGCGCTGGCGCGGCCGGTTCGCTGGCCTGCCTGAAGCCTGGCGCCCAACCGGCGATCCCGCTCGCCAAAGACGTCGATCAGGCGCTGCAGGAAACCCGTTAAAATGCTGCGTCCGCAAACGAAACATGCCGTGCCGCCGGCAAGCGACATCTGCCGCCTGTCCGCTGTCGAACTCGCCGGCGCGATCCGGGAGAGAGAGCTTTCCGTGCGCGAGGTGGTGGCGGCATTCCTCGATCGCATCGAGGCGGTCAATCCGCTGGTCAACGCCATCGTCTCCTTGCGCGATCGCGCCGATATCCTGCGCGAAGCCAATGCGGCCGATGCCAGCCTGTCGCGAGCCGAAGCGGCGGGTCCACTTTTCGGCATGCCGATCGCCATCAAGGATCTCGCCTCGACCACGGGCCTCAGGACCTCCTTCGGCTCGCCGATCTTCGCCGATTTCGTGCCGCAGGAAGACGATTTCTTTGTCGAGCGCATCCGCAATGCCGGCGCCATCATCATCGGAAAGACCAACGTCCCCGAATTCGGGCTTGGCTCCAACACCTACAACGCCGTGTTCGGGCCGACGTTGAACGCGTTCGATCCGGCCCTGACCGCCGGCGGCTCGAGCGGCGGCGCGGCGGTGGCCCTGGCGCTTAACATGGTGCCCGTCGCCGATGGCAGCGACTTCGGCGGCTCGCTGCGCAACCCGGCCGCCTGGAACAATGTTTTTGGCTTCCGCCCGTCGCAAGGACTTGTTCCCGGCGGACCCGATTTCGAAGTCTTCCATGCGCAGATGGGCGTCGACGGGCCGATGGGCTGCAACGTTCGTGATATGGCCCTGCTGCTCGATGTGCAGGCCGGTTACCACCCGCGCGCGCCATTGTCCTACGAGAAACCCGGCTCGTTCCTCGAAGGGCTTGGAATACCGGCAACTGGTGGCCGCATCGCCTGGCTCGGCGACCTCGGCGGTCATCTGCCGGTTGAAACAGGCATTCTCGGCCTGTGCGAGGCGGCACTTGGCCGCTTTGCGGATGCATCCTTCCCTAGCGAACCCCTGCTGCCGGATTTCGATTTCGAAGCGCTGTGGCAGGCCTTCGTGACGCTGCGCCAGGCCAGCAGCGGCTGCGCGCTCAAAACCCACTATGACGATCCCGCGAAGCGCCGCCTGCTCAAGCCGGAAGCCATCTGGGAAGTGGAGAACGCCATGCGGCTGACGGCGCCGCAGATCCGCGCCGCCTCCGTGACCCGTACATCCTGGCATCGCACGCTGTTGTCGATCTTCGACCGCTATGATCTCGTCGCGCTGCCGACCGCGCAGGTCTTCCCCTTCGATGTCGATACGCATTGGCCGCGTGAGGTCGCCGGACGCGCAATGGACAGCTATCACCGCTGGATGCAGGTTTCCGCCTTCGCGACCTTGGGCGGCTGCCCGGCGGCCAACGTGCCGGTCGGCTTCGACGATAGGGGCCGACCGATGGGCATGCAACTGATCGGCCGGCCGCGCGGCGACCTCGCCGTGCTGAAGGCGGCGGCGGCCTATGAGGCAACGCTGCCTTGGCAGACCGGCGCCTGAACCGAGCGGACTGGCGTGTCGCAGGGCGCTAGTTAGCGGCTTGCACCGGCTGCGCTGCTATGCATTGATTGTCCTCAAGCCGCGCCGCATCGGCGGCATTCCTGGGGAAAAGTCATGTCGCTCGAACTCTACGCCGCCTATGTCCTGGCTTGCATCGTCATCATCCTGGTGCCCGGCCCAACGGTCACGCTGATCATCGCCAACAGCATCCGCCATGGCTCCCGCGCCGGTCTCGCCAATGTCGCCGGCACGCAGGCAGGGCTTGCCGTGATGATCGCCATCGTCGGCATCGGCCTCAACACACTGATCTCGGGCATGGGCCACTGGTTCGAGTGGGTGCGGCTGATCGGCGCCGCCTATCTGATCTGGATGGGTGTGCAGATGTTCCGTTCCAAAGGCACGCTGAACGCCGATGGAACGGCCAGGAAACCGCGCGGCGGCTTCTTCCTGCAGGGCCTGCTGGTGGCGCTCAGCAACCCCAAGACGTTGATCTTCTTCGGCGCCTTCTTTCCGCAGTTCATTTCGCCGCAAGGCAACTACTCGCTGCAGATCGCCATCATGGGCCTGACCGCCATGATCTTCGCCGCCTTCTCGGATTCGACCTATGCGCTGGCCGCCGGCCGCGCCGGGCGCCTGCTGTCGGCCGGCCGCATCAAGCTTTTGTCGAGGATCAGCGGCAGCTTCATGGTCGGCGGCGGCCTGTGGCTGGCGCTTTCAAAGGCAAAGTAACAGCGCGCCGACAAGCCGGGACTCTAACAGCAATTTCCTGAAACAGGGAGGCCGATTGAAAGTCGGCCTTCTGTCCACCACATGAATCGGCGGTTGGGGGATTCACGTCGATGTCGTGGACTTTTGCGGATGTGAAAGGGCACGTGCTGGGCGTGATCCTGATTGTTGCTTTGTTTGCGGCGGTGTTGGTCCTTGATCCGCTCAAGTGGACGAATATGGCAAGCCCAATCCGGTCGGTCGTCACCGTCGACGCAATGGTCAGAAGTGTCCAGTGGGACCGCGTCGGCATCTATCTGGTCTCTGTCGAGAACGGTCCGTCTGTTCTCATCAAGGACAAACGCCTGCATCTGATCGGCTCGCGCATAAGCATTGAAC
>NZ_RZPH01000629.1:0-3613 GCF_004022825.1 Mesorhizobium sp. M7A.F.Ca.CA.004.04.2.1 | reverse complement strand
GTACCAGCCGGCGCACCATGCCACTGGCCGGCGTCGCGCGCGATCCCTGGTTCTTCTGGGATGGCCGCCGCGACAGCCTGTGGGCGCAAGCGCTGACGCCGCTCGAAAACCCGCTGGAGCAGGCGGGAAACCGCACCGCCTACGCGCATTACATCAAAGCGCGCTTCGGCGAACGCTATGAGCGCATCTTCGGGCCGCTGCCCGACCTTTCCGGCATGCCGTTGGATGCCAGCCCGCTTGGAAACGATGTCGAGAGGGCGGCCTGGAATGCCATGAGCGGCCCGCAGCGTGACGCTATCAACGGCGTCTTTGCCAATCTAGGCAAGGCGATTGCCGCCTTCGAACGCTCGATCGCGCCGGCGCCAACGCGCTTCGACCGCTTTGCGCTGGACCTCGCCACCGGTGCCGAGCCGAAGGGCGATGCTGTCTTTTCCAAACAAGAAATCCTTGGGCTTAAACTGTTCATCGGCAAGGCCAATTGCGTGACCTGTCACAACGGCCCGCGCTTCACCGACAACAGCTTCCACAACACCGGCGTGCCATCCGTTGCGGGCCTGCCGCCGGATCGCGGCCGTATCGATGCCGTGCACCAAGTCGAGGCGGACCCGTTCAACTGCTTCGGCGCCTATCGCGATGGCGACGCCAGCGCCTGCGGCGAGTTGCGCTTCATGGTCAAGGATGCGCCCGAACTCGTTCGCGCCTACAAGACGCCATCGCTGCGCGGAGCGGCAACGCGGCCGCCCTATATGCATACCGGGCAGTTTTCGTCGCTCGACGAGGTGGTGGCGCACTACGCCAAGGCTGCCCCCAGCGTCGAAGGGGTATCAGAGGTTCACCCGCTGGAGTTGTCGGATCGCGAGCGCGGAGCGCTGGTGGCGTTCCTGAAGACGCTGGCGGAGTGAGGTTGCCGGCGATAGGAATAGTTGAGCGAAGCGAGGCGAGTTGGTGCTGAAGCGAGCAAAGGAGGTTCTATGAGCCGGAGTATGATTCCCGTCGAGGAAAGCCGCCAAGGAATGGTTCAAGGATTCAAAATTCGCTGCCCAATATGAGGCATTGGAAGAAGAATTCGCAATCGCAGAGGCTTCGATCAAGGCTCGGTGCGAGAAACAGGAAGCCAAAGTCGTGGGGCGACCGCTGAGCGCCTAATTCCTTAAGCACGGACCGCATGCTTCGGCGATTGGCGCAAACATCCATCGCTTCGTCATCCTGGGGCGTAGCAAGGAGCGAAGCGACGCGGCGCAGACCCCAGGATCCATGCCGGGACTCGGAAGCGCTGCTGCGGTGCGGAATTCTGCTCCGCTGCATTCTTCGGCCGAGGTCGCGGCATGGATCCCAGGGTCTCCGCGACGGAGCTTCGCTCCTGCTTCGCCCAGGGATGACGAAGTTGGGGAGGCTTCAGCCATCCCTACGCTCTACCGATCCTTGACCGTCTCCATGGCCACGAAGGTCGAAGTCTGGGCGACGTGGGGCAGGGCTGAGATGCGCTCGCCGAGGACGCGGCGATAGGCGGCGATATCCCGGGTGCGCACCTTCAGCAAATAGTCGAAGCTCGACGCCATCATGTGGCACTGCTCGATCTCCGGCACGGCCTGCACGGATCGGTTGAAGGCATCGAGCGCGGCGGATCGGGTGTCGGACAATTTCACCTGGACGAAAGCGACATGGCCTTCGCCCATGCGCTCGCGGTCGATGATCGCCTGGTAGCCTCTGATATAGCCGTCCTTTTCCAGCCGCTTCACCCGCGCCTGCACCGGCGTCTTCGACAGGCCGACCTTTGCCGCCAGTTCCGACATGGAAAGCCGGCCATCGCTTGCCAGCGCCGACAGGATGTTCCTGTCGATGCGGTCCAATTGGTCTTCTATCATCGAAAATGCAGTCCATATGTCAAGTCTGAGCTGCCAGGATAAATCGAATGACCTGCAATGTCGATTTCTTCGGACCGACTGAAAATTCACACTTGTGCTAGCTTGCGCCATTCGGTCCGGTGACCGCCGGCCCGATCCCCTTTGCTCGATCCACGGGACCGCCATGCCAGCGCTTGATGCCATCCGCCAGCAGATCCGCGCCAACTACCTGCCCGACGAAGACGAGGCCGTGAAGCGACTGGCCGAGACGACGGGCCTTTCAGTGAAAGACCGCAAGGCGATCTCGGCACGGGCCGCCGATCTGGTGCGGGCGGTGCGCGGCTCGTCGGATCCTCGGCTGATGGAAGTCTTCCTCTCGGCCTATGGTCTCTCCACCAAGGAAGGCGTGGCGCTGATGTGCCTGGCCGAGGCGCTGTTGCGTGTGCCTGACACCGAAACGATGGACGACCTCATCGCCGACAAGATCGCGCCGCACGACTGGTCGGCGCATTCGGGCGGTTCAAGCTCCATCTTCGTCAATGCCTCGACCTGGGCGCTGATGCTGACCGGCCGCGTCCTCGATGAGGGCGAGGGCGGCATCGAGGGCACGCTGCGTTCTATGGTGCGGCGGCTCGGCGAGCCGGTCATCCGCAAGGCGGTGGCCGCCGCCATGCGCGAGATGGGCGAGCAGTTCGTGCTCGGCCGCACCATCACGGAAGCCGTCAAGCGAGGCCGGCCGATGACGCAGAAGGGCTATCTCTACTCCTTCGACATGCTGGGCGAGGCAGCCCGCACCGAGGCCGACGCCTTGCGCTATCACAAGGCCTATGCCGACGCGATTTCGTCGCTCGATTCCGGCTCCAACGGTCCTGACATCAGGCAGAACCACGGCATCTCGGTCAAGCTTTCGGCGCTGCATCCGCGCTACGAGGTGGCGCAGAAAGACGAGATGCTGCCTGTGATGGCAGACCGGCTCCTGTCGCTGGCGCTGGCCGCGCGCCATTCGCGCATGGGCCTCAACATCGATGCCGAGGAGGCCGACCGCCTCGATCTGTCGCTCGACGTCATCGAGCGGGTGCTGGCCGAGCCGGAGCTCGCCGGTTGGAACGGCTTTGGCGTGGTGGTGCAAGCGTATGGGCCACGCGCGGCCTTCGCCATCGATTGGCTCTATGCGCTGGCCAGGAAATACGACCGCAACATCATGGTGCGGCTGGTCAAGGGTGCCTATTGGGACACCGAGATCAAGCGCGCGCAGACGCTCGGACTGTCAGGCTATCCAGTCTTCACCCGCAAGACCAACACCGACGTTTCCTACATGGCTTGCGCGAAGAAGCTTTTGTCGATGACCGACCGCATCTATCCGCAATTCGCCACCCACAATGCCCACACCGTCGCCGCCATCTTGGCGATGGCGGACAATCGCGATTCCTTCGAGTTCCAGCGCCTGCACGGCATGGGCGAGGCGCTGCACGAGACGGTGCGCCGGTCCGAAGGCACGCCCTGCCGCATCTATGCACCGGTCGGTGCGCATTCCGATCTGCTGGCCTATCTGGTCCGCCGGTTGCTGGAGAATGGCGCCAATTCCTCCTTCGTACACCAACTGACCGACGAGGACGTCGAGCCGGAGGACATTGCGCGCGATCCGCTCGAAACGGTCGAGAGCCAGGGTCCGGCCGCCAATCCGGCGATTGCCCGGCCTTCCCAGATTTTTGGGGTCGGGCGACGCAATTCGAAAGGATTCGACATCACCGACACGGTGACGCTGGCGG
>NZ_RZPH01000628.1:0-3622 GCF_004022825.1 Mesorhizobium sp. M7A.F.Ca.CA.004.04.2.1 | reverse complement strand
TTGGTCGCTAGGTCGCCGTGGCTGGCGTCGCGCGGCGGCTCGACGGCAATGCGCGACAGGTCAGGCGAAACGCCGTCTTTGTCTTTCAGATCAAGCGCTTCGACGGCTTTTATGATTCGCGCGGTGAAATCGGCGAAGATGTTCATTTGTGTGACTCTGGGGTCTGGCTCTGGCGGCTTTGCAGCGAATCCGGCTCGTTGGCCGGCAAAATCGAGCCCGCCCTAGCCCAATTCAGGCGTATGGTCAAACAAACGCCGGTGTTCCTTGAGCGCGTAGGTGTCGGTCATACCCGCCAGGAAGTCGGCGACGCTGCGCGCCTTGATGCGGTCGTCGGCCCGATCCAGCCCCTCGCGCCAGCCGTCCGGCATGGCGCGCGGATCGGCGAAATAGGCGTCGAACAGATTTTTGACGATCTGCTCGGCGTCCGCGCGCACCCGCATAACCTCCGCGTGCCGGTAGAGGTGCTTGTACAGGAAGGCCTTCAGTTCTTTCTCCAAGGCAGCCATTTCGGCCGAGAAAACCACCATCGTCTCGCCAGCTGCCCTCACCGCATCGGCGCTCCGCGGCCTGATGCGATCGAGATTGGCGGTCGTCGACTTGATCACGTCCTCGACCATGGCGGTTATCTGCCGCCGCATCAGCTCGTGGCCAGTGCGCACATCATCGAGGGAGGGATAGCGTGAGCGAACGCCTTTCAGGATCGTTCCCGGCAGCGAAACCGTCTCCAGCATGTCCAGCGTCAAGAGCCCTGCCCTCAAGCCGTCATCGATGTCATGCGTGTTGTAGGCTATATCGTCGGCGATCGCCGCGCATTGCGCCTCGATGCCGGCAAACCGGTCGAGTTCGAGATCGTGCAGTTCAGAGTAATCACGGATCGCCTGCGGCACCGGCCCTTTCAGACCTTTGCCGTTAGCATTCGTCAGCGGCCCATTGTGCTTGACCAGGCCTTCCAGCGTTTCCCAGGTCAGGTTGAGCCCATCGAACTCGGCGTAGCGCGCCTCCAGCCTCGTCACGATGCGCAGCGATTGCGCGTTGTGGTCGAAGCCGCCCCAGGCGGCCATCTTTTCGTTCAGCGCGTCCTCGCCGGTGTGGCCGAAGGGCGTGTGGCCGAAATCATGCACCAGCGCCACCGCCTCGGCGAGATCCTCGTCGCCGCGCAGCGCCCGTGCCAGGGCGCGCGCGATCTGCGCCACTTCGATCGAATGGGTCAGCCGGGTGCGATAGTGGTCGCCTTCATGCGCGATGAAGACCTGCGTCTTGTGCTTGAGCCGCCGGAAGGCCGTCGAATGGATGATGCGGTCACGGTCACGCTGGAATGGCGTGCGGGTCGGGCTTTCCACCTCGTCGAACAGCCGCCCGCGCGACTTTGCCGGATCGCAGGCATAGGCGGCGCGCGGCCGATAGCCGAATCCGATGTCGCCCAACTCGTTGGTCATGGCTGATGCTGCCGCAGTTGACTTAGCCAGGTTGACTTGGCCCCTCGCGCTTCATACCTATCATGTGAAACCGAAAGCAAGGTGACGCCCATGGGCGCTGATGCCAAGACTGCCATGAAAGTCGATATGACCGAGGCCGCCGCCAGGCGGATCGCCAGGATTGTCTCGAACGAGGCCGGCAAGACGGCGCTGCGCGTGTCGGTCGAAGGCGGCGGCTGCTCGGGCTTCTCCTACAAGTTCGACCTGGTCGATACGCGCAACGACGACGACGTCGCCATCGAGAAGGACGGCGCCACCGTGCTGATCGACGACCTGTCGCTGGTCTATATGGGCGGCTCTGTGATCGATTTCGTCGACGATCTGATGGGCCAGTCGTTCCAGATCCGCAATCCGAACGCCGTCGCCTCCTGCGGCTGCGGCACGAGTTTCTCCATATAGAATGCCTGCCATTAGTGCGATCCGTCAGATCGCGCTGTCGGCTGGCCGTGATCTCGACACCACGCTGGCTTTCTGGCGCGACGTGCTCGGCATGGCGGTTCATGCGCGCTTCGATCCGCCGGGCATCGCCTTCATCATGGCCGGCGATATCAGGCTGCTGTTCACTGACGGCATACCGGCCGGAACCGTCTATCTCGACATATCCGGCCTCGACGACTTCCATGCCTCTGCGGTCGCGGCAGGCGTACCCTTCACCGCGCCGCCAACACTTGTCCATCGCGACACGGAGGGCCAGTTCGGTCCAGCGGGGGAAAGCGAATGGATGGCCTTCCTAAAGGACCCGGCTGGCAATACGATTGGCCTCGTCGAACGCCATCCGCCGCAAGAATCCAACTGAATAGCATCGAGACCGCCATGAAAATCGTCACCTGGAACATCAACGGTGTCCGCGCCCGCATTGGCAATCTCACCCATTGGCTGACCGAGAGCGCACCCGACATCGTCTGCCTGCAGGAGATCAAGACCGTCGACGAGCAATTCCCGCGCGCCGAGATCGAGGCGCTTGGCTACAATGTCGAAACCCATGGCCAGAAGGGTTTCAACGGCGTGGCCCTGTTGTCGAAGCTGCGCTTCGACGAAGTCATCCGGGGCCTGCCCGGCGACGATGCCGATGAACAGGCGCGTTTCATCGAAGGCGTTTTCTCGACCGACAAGGGCGCCTTGCGCGTCGCCTCGCTCTATCTGCCGAACGGCAATCCGATCGATGACGAGAAGAAGTTTCCTTACAAGCTGTCCTGGATGGCGCGGCTGGAGCGCTGGGCCGAAGAACGGCTGAGACTTGAGGAGGCCCTGGTGCTCGCCGGCGACTACAACGTGATTCCCGAGCGGATCGACGCGCGGTTTCCGGAGAACTGGCTGGGCGACGCCCTGTTCCAGCCGCAGACGCGACAAGCCTTCCGCCGGCTGCTCAACCTTGGTTTCACCGAGGCGGTGCGCGCGGTCACCGACGCGCACGACACCTACACGTTCTGGGACTATCAGGCCGGCGCCTGGCAGAAGAACAACGGCATCCGCATCGACCACCTGCTTTTGTCGCCGGAAGCCGCCAACCGGTTTTCTTCCGCGTCGATCGAAAAGCACGTGCGCGCCTGGGAAAAACCGTCCGATCACGTCCCGGTGGCGATCGATCTCGCGCTTCAGCCGGCCTGAGAGAACCTCGCCGGGCACGCAGGCGCTGGACCTCATATCGCCACATTTCGCGCCGTTCATTGCGGTCCAGCATGGCGGCTGGGGTTCCATGAGCACACGATTTCATCTTTGTCCGATCGGCCTGGCATTTGCCATGGCCGCTCCCGGTGCGGCATTTGCCGACCAGGAATGCTTGGCCAATGGAAAATCCTACCAGCTTGGCCAGGTCGCCTGCCTGACGGTTGCCGACCGGAGCCATCTGGCCCGCTGCGACATGGTGCTCAACAACACATCGTGGACGAAGATCGGGGATAGCTGCCCGGAAAACACCTTGGCGCCACACCCCCATGTCACGCCGATCTCGACGCCGGCGCCCAGCATGGTGCCGACGGAGCCGATCGAGAACTGATCGCGATCGAAATCGAGTGCTGCTGGTGAAGCTGACGCAGCCGCGAGACTACTGGTCCGCGTTGTTGCCCTTGGTGAGGATATCATCGGCCAGCGAGATGGCGGTGCGGCGGTCGGCCTCGCCGGCGGGGGCCAATGCCTCTTTCTTCCTG
>NZ_RZPH01000627.1:0-3624 GCF_004022825.1 Mesorhizobium sp. M7A.F.Ca.CA.004.04.2.1 | reverse complement strand
GACAGTGCCGTAAATATTGGTGAAGATGCGGTCTTTGTCCTGAAGCATTTTTCGTCCCTCAGACCGGCTTCTTGCCGAAGACGCGGATGTATTCGGCGACGCCACCCTTGGCGAGCGCCTTGGCCTGCTTGACCCAGTCGTCGCGATCGATGCGGCCCTGGAAAGAGAGATAGCCATCCACCCACTCGCGTTCGGCCTTCTTCCACGACGCGACCTGCGCGAAGGTGAAAATGCCGAGCGTATGCAGGATGCCCTCGATCTTGGGGCCGACGCCGGAGATCAGCTTGAGGTCGTCGACCTGTGCCGGTTTATCGATTCCGGCCGGACGGTTTTTGTCCCCGAGCGACGGTTTGGCCGGCTTGGCCGCCGGCACCTTGACCTCCGGCGCCTTGAAGGCGGATGCCGGCTCGGCCTTGGTTATCGGACCGCTGCGCTGCTTGGAAACCTGCTCGACCTTGGAGTCCGCCTTGTTGGCGTTGGCGGCCGAATGCAGCGGCGCGGCAACGCTCGCCGCCTTTTCAACCGCCGGCGCGACCTTGGTTTTTGAAGGCGTCTTCAATGCCGGGCTGGTTTCAGGGGCGTCGGTCTTCGGCTTGCTGGTGTTGGACGGTGCGACAGGGGCCGCGGCCGGCCCCGGCACAGGCGCCGCGATGATCGCGTCGGGCGCCGCCCTGGCGGCCTTGGCGGCCTCCCTGGCCTCCCTTTCGCGGGTCGACTTGAGGATCGCCTTTTCGCTCTTCAGCGTGGTGAGGCCGGAGGCCGGCTCGGAGCCGGTGCGGCCGTTCTGCGGCCCCGGTTCCACCGAAGCACCCTTGCCGGCGTCATAGAGATCAATGATTTCAGCCAGGCGTTCCGGCGTCAGATCCTCGAACGTGTCCTTGAAGATCATGACCATCGGCGCGTTGACGCAGGCGCCAAGGCATTCGACCTCTTCCCAGGACAAGGTGCCCTTGTCGTTGGCGTGGAACTGGTCGTGATGGATTTTGGAGCGGCACACATCCATCAGCGCTTCCGAACCGCGCAGCATGCAGGGCGTGGTGCCGCAGACCTGGATATGCGCACGCGTGCCGACCGGATTCAACTGGTACTGCGTGTAGAAGGTCGCGACTTCGAGCCCGCGGATACGCGGCATGCCGAGCATGTCGGAAATCGTCTCGATGGCCGCCTTCGTCACCCAGCCTTCCTGCTCCTGCGCTATCATCAGCAAGGGAATGATGGCCGACTGCTCACGGCCCTTCGGGTACTTCTTGATCCATTGCTTCGCCGCAGCCGCGTTCGCCCGGTTGAAGGCGAAGGATGCTGGCTGGACGCTGGCTTCTGCGAGACGGCGGACTGACATTTAGCGATCGACCTCACCAAACACGATGTCGAGGGAGCCGAGAACGGCGGTGACGTCGGCCAGCATGTGGCCGCGGCAGAGGAAATCCATCGCCTGCAGATGCGCGAAACCCGGCGCGCGCAGCTTGCAGCGGTAGGGCTTGTTGGAGCCGTCGGAAACGAGATAGACGCCGAATTCGCCCTTCGGCGCCTCGACCGCGGCGTAAACCTCGCCGGCCGGCACGCGATAACCCTCGGTGTAGAGCTTGAAGTGATGGATCAGCGCTTCCATCGAGCGCTTCATCGCCTGGCGCTTGGGCGGCACCACCTTGCCGTCGAGGTTCGACACCGGCCCGGTGCTTTCCTTGCCGAGCAGGAGATCGACGCACTGGCGCATGATCTTCGCAGACTGGCGCATTTCTTCCATGCGCACGAGGTACCGGTCGAAGCAGTCGCCGTTCTTGCCGATCGGAATGTCGAAATCCATTTCCGAATAGCATTCATAGGGTTGCGACTTGCGCAGGTCCCAGGCAGCACCCGAACCGCGCACCATCACGCCCGAAAAACCCCAGGCCCAGGCATCGGCCAGCGAGACGATGCCGATGTCGACATTGCGCTGCTTGAAGATGCGGTTGCCGGTCAGCAGCTGATCGAGGTCGTCGATCGACTTCAGGAACGGGTCGATCCACTTGCCGATGTCCTCGACCAGTTTCTGCGGCAGGTCCTGGTGGACGCCGCCGGGACGGAAATAGGCGGCATGCATGCGCGAACCGGAGGCGCGCTCATAGAACACCATCAGCTTTTCGCGCTCGACGAAGCCCCATAGCGGCGGCGTCAGCGCGCCGACGTCCATCGCCTGCGTCGTCACATTGAGGATGTGCGACATGATGCGGCCGATTTCGCAGTAGAGAACGCGGATCAGCTGGCCGCGCTTCGGCACTTCGATGCCGAGCAGGCGCTCGGCGGCGAGCGCGAAGGCGTGCTCCTGGTTCATCGGCGCGCAATAGTCGAGCCGGTCGAGATAGGGAATCGCCTGCAGGTAGGTTTTGGCCTCGATCAGCTTTTCGGTGCCGCGATGCAAGAGCCCGATATGCGGATCGACGCGATCGACGACTTCGCCGTCCAGCTCCAGCACAAGGCGCAAAACGCCGTGCGCCGCAGGGTGTTGCGGGCCGAAATTGATGTTGAAGTTGCGGACGGAGGTTTCAGCCATTTACTGCTTTGCCTTCTCGTCACCCGGCAGGACGTAATCCGTACCTTCCCACGGGGACAAAAAATCGAAATTGCGGAATTCCTGCTTGAGCTCGACCGGCTCATAGATAACGCGCTTGGCCTCATCGTCGTAGCGCACCTCGACGAAGCCGGTCAGCGGGAAATCCTTGCGCAGCGGATGGCCTTCGAAACCATAGTCTGTCAACAGGCGGCGCAGATCGGGATGGCCCGAGAACAGCACGCCGTAGAGATCATAGGTCTCGCGCTCGAACCAGTCGGCGCCGGGGAACACGCCGGTGATCGACGGCACCATGGTTTCCTCGTCGGCCTGCACCTTGACGCGGATGCGCACATTCTGCTTCGGCGACAACAGATGATAGACGACGTCGAAACGCTTGGCCCGCGACGGATAGTCGGCGCCGCAGACGTCGATGATCGAGATGAACTGGCAGCGCGCATCGTCGCGCAGGAAGGTCATCACCTCGACCAGATCGCGCGGCTCGACATGGATGGTGAGTTCGCCATAGGCGATATCAGCCTCGTTCACGCGGCCGATCAGCTTCTCGCCGAGATAGTTCGACAGTTCGCTCAGGGATGCGGTCATGGATTTACCGTTCGATCGTGCCGGTGCGGCGGATCTTCTTCTGCAAGAGAAGAATGCCGTAGAGCAGCGCTTCGGCGCTCGGCGGGCAGCCGGGCACATAGATATCGACGGGCACGATGCGGTCGCAGCCGCGCACCACCGAATAGGAGTAGTGGTAGTAGCCGCCGCCATTGGCGCAGGAGCCCATCGAGATGACGTAGCGCGGTTCCGGCATCTGGTCGTAGACCTTGCGCAGCGCCGGCGCCATCTTGTTGGTCAGCGTGCCGGCGACGATCATGATGTCGGACTGGCGCGGGGACGCGCGCGGCGCGACACCGAACCGCTCCGAATCATAGCGCGGCATCGAGGTGTGGATCATTTCGACCGCGCAACAGGCGAGGCCGAAGGTCATGAACATCAGCGACCCGCTGCGCGCCCAGGTGATGAGCGCCTCGGTCGAAGTGACCAAAAAGCCCTTGTCGGCCAACTCGTTGTTGATCTCGAGGAAGAAG
>NZ_RZPH01000626.1:0-3634 GCF_004022825.1 Mesorhizobium sp. M7A.F.Ca.CA.004.04.2.1 | reverse complement strand
GGGCTATGCCGTCGACAGGCTGAAGCCCGATGTCGCCGTGGTCCAGTGTCACAAATCGGTTCCGATCGGCAAGGCGCTGCAGGCGGAGGGCGTGCCTCTGGTCGTCTATCTCCGCAATGTCGAGTTCCATGAACTGGGCGGCGATCTGCGCGAATTGCATTCCGCGCTTTACATCGCCAATTCTGACTTCACCGCACGTACTTACAGACAGGAGTTCGGCATCGAGGCGGTGGTGATCCCGCCAACCATCAACCCGGCGCACTACTCGACGCCGACGACGGGCCAGTTCGTCACGCTGATCAACCCTTATGAGGAAAAGGGGTTCGAGCTCGCGGTGCGGATTGCCGGCGCCTGCCGCGAAATTCCATTCCTGTTCGTCGAAAGCTGGAAGCTCGACGACGATCACCGGGCGCGGATCGAACAGACGATCGCTCCCTTGGGCAATGTCGTCCTGGAGAGCCGCACCAGCGACATGAAGACGGTCTACGGCCGCACGAAGATCCTGCTTGCTCCCAGCAAGTGGGAAGAGGCCTGGGGCCGCGTCGCGTCGGAGGCCCATTGCAGCGGAATCCCCGTTGTCGGCTCGCGGCGCGGCGGTCTGCCCGAAGCGATCGGCTCCGGTGGCGTGGTGCTGGATTATGATGCACCGCTGGCCGACTGGGTCGCGGCCGTCAGGCGGCTGTGGAACGACAATCAGGAATATGACCGGCTTTCCAGCCTCGCCCGCAGCTTCGCCGGGCGCCCGGAACTCGATCCCGATCGCCAGTTCATCACCTTCTTCTCGATACTGGACAGGGCCATGCAGCAGCGCGCGCGACAGGCGGCCTGACGGCGCCGCCTGAGCAGGTCAGGCCGGGCGCTTGACCCGGCTTTTCAGCGTCTCGTAGCCGCGGGCGCCAAGCAGCGCGCGGGCAATGGTCTTGGCGGCGCTTTTGCGGCCCTCTTGCGACTTGATCTGCCGCAGCCTTGCCGGCAGGTTCCTGGCCGCCTGACCAAGTGCCGGCAGCGACAGCGTGTTGGGAAAGCTGACCATATGCGTTTCGACGCACAGCACCGGCTTGCCTGACAGTTCGGTGATCCTCAGCGCCTGTTCGTGCTCGCTCTCGATGAACAGGATGGCATCGGACTTGCGGTAGAAATCCGCCTTGAAACTGCCATGCGCGCCGAGCCGTTGCCGTTCCGCCTTGCTCGGCAGGTCGAGCATGATCAACTGGTCGTATTTGATCTCATGCTTGGCGAGCCATGCCTCGGTGAGCGCGCGGTATTTCTCCAGTCGGCTGGTGACCAGCCAGCCGATCCTGTGGGTCGCGACATGGAGCGGCCGCGCTTCGCTGAGGAATTTTTCATAGGCCGGGCCGTCGTCGTTTTCCGCCTCTGTCGGATCGAGGCACAGCACGCCGTCAATGTCGACGCAGCATTGCGCCAGGAATTTGTGATGCATGAAGTTCCACTGGAACATGCGCGGATGCGGCACGACTTCGAAGACGAGGTCGGTTTCCTGGTGCTGGGGCTCAAGGCCGAACACGGCGGCAAAGGTGAACTCCGCCTTGATGCCCGCAGCCTGGATGCGGGCGCGTGCGTCACGCATGGCGTTGCCGCCAGCGACGCTGTCGTCGATCACCAGCACCTTGCGCATCTCGGAAACCTTGCGGTCGAGAGCGGCACGGCGCTTGGTGACGCCAGACGTATAGATACGCCCTTCCAGGAAGCTGTCGAGATCGGTCATCGGGATGTTCGCGGCAAGGCTGACCAGCGTCGCTGCCAAAACGCCGCTTCTCGGCACACCGACCACCAGGTCGATGTCGCGTGGCAGCCGGTGCAGGCCCCTGACAATGGCGTCGTTCATATCGGAGATCGATCGGTAGTGCATGGTTCAGACCTGGTCCTGGAGGAGATGTCCGTAGCAGTCGAAGACGCCCAAATTATTGCGCTTCGCGCGCCGCCGCCGCAGGCAGCCTTGCCGGCAGCATCTTGAGGGCCTCGCGCAAGGCTTCGCGGCCGGAGGCGAATGCCAGTGCGATGACGATGGTGATGAGGTAGGCGAGCACGGCGCCGCTGGCCAGGGCGACGACATGCTGCTGCGGCAGCGCTGGCTTGATGAACCAGATGCCGGCCAGTGCCAGATGGGCGCCAAGCACGAACGGCGTTGCCGCGCGAAGTACATGGTGCGCCTGAAGCGGCCCGCTCTTGCCGACATAGAGCCACAGGAACGGCGTCCGCAGATATTCGCTGATCGCATAGGCGATCGCCACGCCCAGCGCGCCATAGGGCAGGCCGAGCATGAAGGCCAGCACCGACGTCACGGCCGTTATGATGCCCCAGCGCATGAAATCGCCGGAGCGGCCCTGGCTGACGAAAAGCCACCCCGCCGGATTGTTGAGCGGCTGCAGCAGCCCGGCAAAGCCGAGCGCCAGGAAAATCGAGGCGCTTGCGCGCCATTGCTCGCCGAGCACGAAGGGGATCAGCACATCCGACATCGCCGTGGCGAAGGCGACGCCGGGAAGCGCCACCAGCAGGATCAGCGGCATGACGCGCAGGTAGGCGCTGCGGTAGCGATCCGGCTCATCCTTCAGCCTCGAAAGCGCCGGAACCATCACCTTCGACAGCGGGTTGGTGATCTGGCTCAGCGGAAACAGAAGCAGCTTGTAGGCGCGGTCATAGAGGCCGAGTTGCGCCTCGCCCCAATATTTGCCGATCAGCACATTGTCGAGGTTGCGGGCAAAGAAATTGGCGAAGTTGAAGCCGGTGATGCCGGCGCCGAAATTGATCAGCTCGCCGATGCCGGCGACCTTGCGCGGCAGGCCCGGACGCCAGCGCGAGCTCGCCCAATAGCAGAGCGTCGGCAAAACGGCACCGGTCAGCGTGCCGGCAAACAGGGCCCAATAGGAGCGATCGATAAAGGTCCAGGCGATCGACACCGCAAGCCCGGCAATGGCGCTGGCGACGTCGATGACGGCCAGCCGGCCGAACTGCATGCGGCGTGTCAAGAGCGCCAGATGCTGGGCGCCCAGCCCATAGGCCATGATCTGCAGCCCGAACGCAGCCACCAGGCCCGTCACGCGCGGCTCGCCGTAGAAGGCGGCAACCAGCGGCGCCGCACCCGCAAGCACGCAAGCCAGGATCGCGCTGACCGCGACATTGATCCAGAAGAGGTAGTTCACCTCCTCATGCCGGATGCCCGACTTCTGGATCGTCGCCTGGGTCAGGCCGAAATCCTGGAACAGGGCGATAAAGGCAAGCACCGGCGCGCACATCGCCACGACGCCGAAATCCTGTGGCGACAACAACCGCGACAAGACGATAACGGACAGGATCTGTGTCGCGACCCGCACCGATTGCGCCATGGCCGTGACAACCGCGCCGCGCCCAACCGATTTGCGCAAGGAGCCTTCTGGCGGATCGAATGCATTGGCTTCCAAATTCAGGATTCCTGATTTTTTACGTTGATTTCCGAGCCCGAAAATCCACGACCGCCGCCGACCACAAACTACGGCAATAATTTTGCAGTGCAACAGAAAACGTGGACCGCCGCACCAAAAATGTTGCGATGCAGCAAGACCTGTACTAGCATTCCCTCGGGTGGGCCAACAGCGGTCGAGTTTTTATGCTGCATGTCTTGTACCTTGTGCACGAC
>NZ_RZPH01000625.1:0-3637 GCF_004022825.1 Mesorhizobium sp. M7A.F.Ca.CA.004.04.2.1 | reverse complement strand
GTTTCTCACCGCGCTCAACAAGCTGTTCGTCGAGAAATATGGCGACCGCATCAACATCCGCGAATTCAAGGCGCCTGACGTGGTGCTGCATTCCAAGATCATGATGATCGACGAAAGGTTGGTCGCCATCTCGTCGGTCAATCTCAACAACCGCAGCTTCTTCCACGACAGTGAGAACGGCATGATGGTGCTCGATCCGGCCTTCTACACCAGGATGAAGCCGATCTATGACGACTATGTCGCCCACTCCAATCCGGTCGCCACCAATGTGACGATCCCATGGGCCTATCGGCTGCTGTTCGACGAGGACTGGGTCCGGCAGGCATTCTGACCCTCTACCGTAGATAGCGCTCCTGCGCGAGGTCGCGAACGTCGATGTCAGGCACCCGGCTGGAGATGATGTCGGCCAGAACCTTGCCCGAGCCACAAGCCATGGTCCAGCCGAGCGTGCCGTGGCCGGTGTTGAGATAGAGATTGGAAAGCTCGGTGCGGCCGATCAGCGGCGGACCATCCGGCGTCATCGGCCGCAGCCCGCACCAGAACGTCGCGTCCCGCATGGCGCCGGCGCCCGGAAAGAGATCGCCAACCGAGTGTTCCAGCGTGCGCCGCCGCGATTCGTGCAGCCTGAGGTCGAAGCCGGAAATCTCGGCCGTACCACCAACCCGGATGCGGTCGCCGAGCCGGGTGATCGCCACCTTGTAGGTCTCGTCCATCACCGTCGACACCGGTGCCGCGGCGGCGTCCTTGATCGGCACGGTGATCGAATAGCCCTTGACCGGATAGACCGGGATCGGCCGCTTCACCCGGCGCATGAAACCTGCCGAATAACTGCCCAGCGCCATCACATAGGCGTCGGCGGTTTTCCAGCCCTTGCTGGTGCTGAGATTGGCGATGCGGTTGCGGCTGCGGATGACGCGCCAGATCGTCACGTCGTACTCGAACTTGACGCCACGGGCCACACAGAGTTCGGCCAGCCTGTCGGTGAACATCTTGCAGTCGCCGGTCTCGTCGTGCGGCAGCCTGAGGCCGCCGACGAACTTTTCGCGCACCCCGGCAAGGCCAGGCTCAGCCGCGATGCAGCCGTCCTGGTCGAGGGTCTCGTAAGGCACGCCATACTTCTTCAGCACCTCGACATCTCCGCCGGTGCCGTCAAGCTGCTTTTGCGTCCGGAACAGCTGCAGCGTGCCCTGGGTGCGCTCGTCATAGGCGATGCCGGTCGCTTCGCGTAGCGCCTTCAGCGTGTCGCGGCTGTATTCGGCGAGCGGCACCATGCGCGCCTTGTTGATCGCATAGCGCTCGGCGGTGCAGTTGCGCAGCATCTTGATCAGCCATGTCCACATATGCGGGTCGAAGGCCGGCCGCACCACCAGCGGGCCATGCTTCATCAGCAGCCATTTGATCGCCTTCAGCGGAATGCCGGGTCCGGCCCAGGGCGAGGCGTAGCCGGGCGAAATCTCGCCGGCATTGGCGAAGCTGGTTTCCAGCGCCGGGCCTTTCTGGCGATCGAGAACCGTCACCTCGTGGCCGGCCTCGGCAAGAAAGTACGCCGTGGTCACTCCGATGACGCCGCCGCCCAGCACCATGATCTTCATCGTTCACTCCTTGCCGCGCCGCACGCCCTTGAGGACGCCTGGACGCGGCCGTATTTCCGATTTGCGCACGATCCCCAGCGAAAATCGATGCCGACTTTCGGGATCATGCAGTGTTGCCTGTTCACGCCGCCGTGGGACCGGGGTCGTCATCCCCTGTCTGCCGCATTCCGGCCCTTTCGCCAAGGGGCCGCCAATCGGCTGCGGCGCTGTAGACGAGGGTGAGCCCATGCGGCCGTCGCGCCTCGTCTCGGGATTTCTCCCTGACGGCACGCCGCGCGGCCTCCGGCTGGTAGAGCACGGTCGCGATCAGGACCGACTCCCGCCTGCCGTCGGCCTGTTCGATCCATGCAGTCTGACCCTCGGCCATGCCGAGCATGCAAAGCCCCCGCCTTGTCATGATCGACAGGCTGGAGCCGACCGGACCGTGCACCTCATTCTGCACCAGAGTTCGGGTCTCGGCAGGGCCGGCATCGACACGAAACACCAGCCTGCTGTTCAGCGTCACGATATCGGATCCGACCGAATCGATCGCGACGACCTCGGCTTTGGAAAGCTTCTCTTCAAGCATTGGAACAATCGGATCCGCGAAAGCCCGCCAACGCTCCAACATGATCTCGAGGACGGCGAAGTCCTTCGTCGTCAGCCGGAAATTCGCGCCTGTCATCGCCGTCTCCATGCTCAGGACCCTTCCCGCCCGCAGGCCGGCGCATCGACCGCTTCGATGGTCGCCGACAGTTCCCGGCCGCCACGGCTGCTCCAGCACACTGTCTGCCCGATCGACGCGCCGATAAGCGCCGTCCCCATCGGCGTCAGCACCGAGATCCTGTTTTCACTGATGTCTGCTTCGCCGGGATAGACCAGCGTGATGCGCTGGGTGTGGCCGCCATCGTTGCGGATTGTCACCGTCGAACCCATCCGCACCACGTTGGCCGGCATGGAAGCCGCTGCCGTCACGAAGGCACGGTCCATCTCCGAAAGCAGTTCTTCGGCCGTCTCGGGCACGCGGTCGAGCGACGCCCGCGCCAGGCCCGTCAGCCGGTGGTGGTCGGCATCGCTGACCAGAAGCCGGCTCGGTGGACGCAATCCTGTTGCATGTTGCATGGCAAACCTCATGACTTGGCGCATCCAACAGACGCGCGCCTGCCGCCGCACAAACGGTGGCTTGATGAAAGCCGGCAGCCGCGAAGCTGTCTGGCTCGGGAATGATGATGTCAGGTAGAAATGCCCCGGTTCGGACGGACGCCAAAAGGCGGCCGCGCCGGGGCTACGATCCCGCGATCGGGCAGACCCGGAACAAGGTTCTGATATAAGCGAGGTTGCTCATGCCCGGAGCCTTGCCGACAGGCGTCCGCTTGTCAAGCGCGGCCAAACCGCTCAACCGCCGACATAGCGCCGATGGAAGCGCGGGCCGAGGCTGGTCAGGATCTCGTAGCCGATGGTGCCGGCATGGCCGGCGGCGTCATCGACGCTTTGCGAGGGACCGAGCAGTTCGACGAGATCACCCTCGCGCAGCCTGCCGACCGGCAGGGCGGAAATGTCGAGAATGATCGAATCCATCGACACCCGCCCGAGGAAAGGCAGCCGCACGCCCTCGAACCAGGCGGCGGACGCGGCGCGGCGTTGCCAGCCATCCGCGTAGCCGAACGAAATCGTCGCCAGCCTGAGCGGGCCTTGCGCATGATAGGTGTGGCCATAGCCGACGCCGGCGCCTTTTTCGACGCTGCGCGTCTGTGCCACCTTTGCCTGCAGCCGCACCACCGGCAGCATCGGATTGGACTTTGCCGGCGTCGGATTGATGCCGTAGAGCGCGGCACCGGGGCGGGCGAGATCGTAGTGAAAGCGCTCCCCAAGAAAGATGCCGGAGGAATTGGTCAGCGATGCCGGCGCCTCCGGCAGCATCTTGCGCAGCCGCTCGAACGCCAGCCGCTGCTTCTCATTGGCCGGATGCTCCGGCTCGTCGGCGCAGGCCAGATGGCTCATCACGTAACGGATGTCGATGCCGTCGAAGGCCTGCGGGTCGGCGGCGATGCGATCCACATCCCGAG
>NZ_RZPH01000624.1:0-3639 GCF_004022825.1 Mesorhizobium sp. M7A.F.Ca.CA.004.04.2.1 | reverse complement strand
AAGCAGCGACGAGAGCGAGAACATCGCGGCCTTGCTGAAGATCGCGATCGGCCAGAATCTCGTTTCACTGGTTTATCAGCCTATCCAGGATGTCAAATCGGACCGGGTTGAAGCGGTGGAGGCTCTGATGCGCCTCAAAATGCTGGACGGCACATCGGTTCCGCCGAGCCTGTTCATTCCCGTCGCCGAGCGAACCGGCGCGATCCTGGAACTCGGGCGCTGGGCGATAAGGACGGTGTGCGCCGAACTCCTGGCTGACGACCACGTCCGTGTCGTCAGCGTCAACGTCTCCCCGATCCAGCTTAAGACACCTGGCTTCGCAACGTCTGTCGCGACCATTCTGGGCGAAACCGGCGTCGCCGGCAGCAGGCTGGCCTTCGAGATCACCGAAGGGCTGGAGATGGAGATGCACTCGGACATTCTGCGCTGCATCAGCGACCTGAAGCTGCTCGGGATCAAGATATGGCTTGATGATTTCGGGACGGGCTTTGCGGGCCTTTCGTGGCTTCGCCTGATCGATTTCGACACGGTGAAGATCGACCGATCGTTTCTGCACGACTGCAGCTCCCTGAGCGGCAAGGCGATGCTGCAGGACATCATCACCCTGGTTCGAAATCGCGGCCACAAGATCCTGGTCGAAGGGGTGGAAACCGACGAACAGATGGCTTTGATGCGCGAATTCGGCATAGACAAGATCCAGGGCTTCCATGTCGGCCGCCCCGCTCCCGCCGCCAGTTTCCAGGCAAAGCGGGCCATGCGCAAACGGTCATTTGCCGTGCTTAAGTCCGCATGATGGTGGCCTCTTTCCGACGTTTGGCTTAGCCGCCCTCAAAAGCCGTACTGATTGCAATCAACCCATGACTGGGCCAAGCGGCTACCTAGGGGCTACCGGTCGCTGGTCAACGCGTTGCGTAGCGCCTGGATCTGCCGGTTCAAGGCATCGAGCTCGGCAAGCGTCATGCCCGAGCGTTCGACCAAGGTCTCGTTCAGACAGTTGCATTGGACCAGCAGCGCGCGTCCGGCTGATGTCAGGTCGACCTGCACCTGGCGTTCGTCGGTCTGGCTGCGCTGGCGGGTCACCAGCTCGGCTTGCTCCATTCGCTTCACCAGCGGCGTGACGGTGCTCGATTCCAAAGCCAACCGGTTGGCGATGGTGCCGACCGACATCCCATCGGCCTCTCCAAGTGCGTTCAGCACCAGGTACTGCGGATAGGTGATGCCCATCTCGTCCAGCATCGGCTTGTAGGTGCGGTTTATCGCCATGCTGGTGGCATAGAGCGTGAAACAGAGCTGATTGTCCAACGGGAGAGGCACGGCGCATTCCTTTTGCCAATATGGGCATCAATTCGATACCACGAAAAATGATATCGCGATACATATTTTTGTGGACAAGGGTTTTGTGCCGCGTTAGCTATATGGTTATCGCGATATTGTTTATCGCGGAAATAACCACAAGGAGATTGAGATGACCTCGCAAACCAAGCCCAGCTCCGGCAGCGGTACGATCACCACCAAGGACGGAACGCAGATTTACTACAAGGACTGGGGGACCGGGCAGCCTGTCGTCTTCCATCATGGCTGGCCGTTGAGCAGCGACGATTGGGACGCCCAGATGCTGTTCTTCCTGTCACAAGGCTACCGTGTCATTGCCCATGATCGGCGTGGCCATGGGCGCTCGACCCAGACGGATATCGGCAACGAAATGGACACCTATGCCGCCGATGTCGCGGAACTCGCCGCTTATCTCGACCTCAAGAATGCCATTCATGTCGGACATTCGACCGGCGGCGGCGAAGTGGCGCGCTATGTTGCCAACTATGGCGCCGGCGGCCGTGTCGCCAAGGCGGTGCTGATCGGCGCGGTGCCGCCAATCATGCTCAAGACTGCCGCCAATCCCGGCGGCCTGCCGATCGAAGTGTTCGACGGCTTCCGCTCCGCCCAGGCAGCCAATCGCGCCCAGTTCTTCCGCGACGTTCCATCAGGTCCGTTCTACGGGTTCAACCGTCCGGGCGCGGACATCTCGCAGGGCGTCATCGACAATTGGTGGCGCCAAGGCATGATGGGCGGCACCAAGGCGCATTATGATTGTATCAAGGCTTTCTCGGAAACCGACTTCACCGAGGATCTGAAGGCAATCGACGTGCCTGTCCTGGTCATGCACGGAGACGACGACCAGATCGTTCCGATCGCCGATTCGGCGCTGCTGACGATCAAGCTGCTCAAGAAGGGCGAGCTCAAGGTCTACAAGGGCTTCCCGCACGGCATGGCCACGACCCATGCAGACATCATCAATGCCGACCTGCTGGCCTTCTTCAAGGCTTAAGGCCATGGCCCACAAAAATGCACCCGTCATCAGGCGGGTGCATTTTTGTGACAGCGGCAGACCCGCCTGATCTAGGCGGCCGCCTGCGCTTTGCGCGCTTCCTTCATGTTTGGCAGGAACACGGTGAGCAATCCAAGAAACGGCAAATACGAGCAGATCTGGAAGACGAAATCGATGCCCTTCATATCGGCGACGATACCGAGCACGGCCGCCGCGATGCCGCCCATGCCGAAGGCGAAGCCGAAGAAGATGCCGGCGATCATGCCGACGCGGCCCGGCACGAGTTCCTGCGCAAAGACGACGATGTTCGAGAAGGCAGAGGACAGGATCAGGCCGATCAGCACCGTCAGCACCATCGTCCATTCCAGATTGGCGTAGGGCAAGGCGAGCGTGAAGGGCAGCACGCCGACGATGGAGAACCAGATCATCGCCTTCTGCCCGTAGCGGTCGCCGAACGGGCCGCCGAGCAGGATGCCCAGCGCCGAGGCTCCGAGGAACAGGAACAGCATGACTTGGCTCATCTGCACCGAAACGCCGAACTTATGCATGGAATAGAAGGTGTAGTAGCTGGCGAGGCTGGCGATGTAGGCATTCTTGCTCAGCACCAGCAGGGTCAGCACGATCAATGCGTTCATCACCTTGCGGCGCGGGAAGGGCGAAACGAAGCTCGCCGCCTTGCGGGTGCCCTGTGCGGCACGCAGCCGGCTGTACCAGCCGCCGACCTGCCACAAAACGATGATGCCGATCAGCGAGCCGACGGCGAACCAGGAAATGCTGGTCTGGCCGAACGGCACGACGATGAAGGCTGCCAGCAGCGGCCCCATGGACTGTCCGAAATTGCCGCCAACCTGGAACAGCGACTGCGCCAGGCCGAAGCGGCCGCCGGAGGCGAAGCGGGCGATGCGCGAGGATTCCGGATGGAAGATCGCCGAGCCGATGCCGATCAGCGAGGCGCCGATCAGGAGCAGCGAATAGTGCCCGGCATAGGCGAGCACAATCAGGCCGATCAGCGATGACGCCATGCCGTAGGGCAGCGAATAGGGCATCGGCCGTTTGTCGGTGATCATGCCGATCACAGGCTGCAGCAGCGACGCGGTCACCTGGAAGGTGAAGGTCAACAAGCCGATCTGCCAGAAATCGAGGCCATAATTCTCTTTCAGGAGCGGGTAAATGGCCGACAGCAGCGACTGCATGATGTCGTTGATGCAGTGGCAGAAGCTCACCGCCAGGATCACGGTGAAGGCCGTCGCCTGGGCTGAAGCGTGACTGGTGGTCGCCGGTGGGGCGACGCTGGCGGCTGTCGTATCGGTCAAGGT
>NZ_RZPH01000623.1:0-3649 GCF_004022825.1 Mesorhizobium sp. M7A.F.Ca.CA.004.04.2.1 | reverse complement strand
CTTGAAAGGCGATGCCACCGGGGCGACGGTGCCGGTCGTGGTCCTGTCGACATGCGGTGCGGGAGCCAATGCGGTGCGCACCGGCTTCGATACCGGCGCCACTTCGGGAGCCTGGGCAACGGGCGGAGGCAGCGGCCGCGTCGAGACCGGATCGAGGCTGGAGCGGCTGACCGACTGTGTATGGCTGCCATCGATCGGAGCGGCGGCGACATCGCCCGGATAAGGCTGCTGTACGGCATCCTGCTTGTTGATGATGGTGCGCTGATTGTTGGTCGAGGATGTAAAGACGTCGTCGACGCCATTGAACCGCGAAACTTGGGAACTGCACCCCGCAGCAGCACCCGCGACCATCAGTATGGCGCAGCCTCGCGCCAGATTGCGACCGCTTGTCTTCAAAACACTGAGTTGCATCGCACTAACCCGCACATACCCGGTACAAACTAGGCATGATTAAAGCGCGTTAATGTTACTCGACGGTTAACCCCATGGAATCCGGCGCAATTTTTCTTAAAATATTAGAGAGCGAGCCCAGGGGAGATTTTCAGGTCATGCCGGCCGGGGTCGAAGACGCACCCGACGCGGCGCGGCCTGAACATCGACATGCGCGCTAGATGATAGCGGCGACACCGCGCAGGATCGGCTGCAGGCGAACGAGGCCGATGTCTTCACGCTCGAAGCGGCTGCCGACCTTGGTCAGCTTGGCCAGCACCTGTTCGCCCTCTTCGGGGCCGATCGGCGCGATGACGATGCCGCCGCTCGACAATTGGTCGAGCAGGAAACGCGGCAGGCTGTCGAAGGACGCCCATGCAACGATGCGATCGAACGGCCCTTCATTCGGCAGGCCACCGGAACCATCGGCGTGGCGCACGATGACATTGCCGATGCCGAGCGCCTCGAAGCGCTGCCTGGCCTGCTCGGCGAGCGTCTTGTAGCGATCGGTGGTGATGACCCGCGCCGCCAGCCGCGACATCACCGCCGAGGTGTAGCCCGAACCGGTACCGATCTCGAGCACGCGGTTGCCCTGCTCGATAGCGAGCGCCGCGATCACCGCCGCCTGCATGTCGGCACCTTCGATCGCCTCGCCGCATTCGATCGGCAGCATACGGTCCGACCAGGCGATCTGATGGAACTGGGCCGCCAGGAAGCCGCGCCGCGGCGTCGCCTCGAAGGCGGCGATCAGCGCTTTCGGTACAGTCCCCCGACCGCGCAGACGCAGCAGAAAGGCGGCAAAACCTTCACGGTCATCGATCCCTTGGTTCATGCAAGCGCCTTGCTCAATTGGTCACGGATTTCATGCGCGGTCAGATCGAGCTGCAGCGGCGTCACCGACACCAGCCTGTTGCGCAAGGCGTAGAGATCGGTGCCTTGCTTGCCCTCGACCGGCTCGCCGCCGAAGCGCAGCCAGTAGTATGGCAGGCCGCGCCCGTCGCGGCGCTCGTCGACCCACAGGGAGTGCACGAGCTTGCCTTGCGTGGTGACCACCGTGCCGGCGACCTCTTCGGGCGTGCAATTGGGAAAATTGACGTTGAGCAGCACGCCGTCCGGCAACGGCGTCGCGACAAGCTTCTTCAGCAGCGCCGGCGCCAGCACCTCTGTCGTCTCGTAGGGCACGACGCGATCTTCGCCGACATAGCTGTAGCCCTGGCTGAGCGCGATCGAGCGGATACCGAGCAGCGCGCCTTCCATGGCGCCGGCGACGGTGCCCGAATAGGTGACGTCATCGGCGATATTGGCGCCCGAATTGATGCCGGACAGGATCAGGTCGGGTGCGCCAGGCAGGATTTTCTTGACGCCCATGATGACGCAATCCGTCGGCGTGCCGCGCACGGCGAAATGCTTCTCGCCGATCTTGCGCAGCCGCAGCGGCTCCGAGATCGACAGCGAATGCGCGTAGCCGGACTGGTCCTGCTCGGGCGCCACCACCCAGACATCGTCGGACAGCGTGCGCGCGACGCGTTCGAGCGACGCCAGGCCCTCGGCATGAATGCCGTCGTCATTGGTCAGGAGGATACGCATTATTTCGCTTCGATCTTTTCCAGGCCGCCCATGTAAGGCCGCAGCACTTCAGGAATGGTTACGCTGCCATCCTCGTTCTGGTAGTTTTCGATGACGGCGATGAGCGCGCGGCCAATGGCTGTGCCCGAGCCGTTGAGGGTGTGGACGAAGCGGTTGCCCTTGCCGTCTCTGTCCTTGTAGCGCGCGTCCATGCGGCGCGCCTGGAAATCGCCGCACACCGAGCAGGACGAGATCTCGCGATAGGCGTTCTGGCCGGGCAGCCAGACCTCGATGTCGTAGGTCTTGCGCGCGCCAAAGCCCATGTCGCCGGTGCACAGCGTCATGGTGCGGAACGGCAGGCCGAGCCGCTTCAGCACTTCCTCGGCGCATTGCGTCATCCGCTCATGCTCGGCAAGTGACGATTCCTGGTCCGTGATCGACACCAGCTCGACCTTGTAGAACTGATGCTGGCGCAGCATGCCGCGCGTGTCGCGCCCGGCCGAACCCGCTTCCGAGCGGAAGCACGGCGTCAGCGCGGTGTAGCGCAGCGGCAGTTTTTCATGCGCGGTGATTTCTTCACGCACAAGGTTGGTGAGTGGGACCTCGGCAGTGGGAATCAGGCCAAGCCTGCCCTCCCCGTGCGGCGTGAAGAACAGATCTTCCTCGAACTTCGGCAACTGGTTGGTGCCGAACAGAACATCGTCCTTGACCATCAACGGCGGGATGACTTCTTCGTAGCCATGTTCGGTCGTATGCAGGTCCAGCATAAACTGGCCGAGCGCACGTTCCATCCGGGCCAGTCCGCTTTTCAGCACCGTAAAGCGCGAGCCCGACAGCTTTGCCGCGCGCTCGAAATCCATCATGCCGAGCGCTTCGCCGATCTCAAAATGCTCCTTCACCCAGTTCGGCCGCGTCGGCACCTTGCCGACGAGGTGCTTGACGACATTGTCGTGCTCGTCCTTGCCGACAGGCACGTCGTCGAACGGCACGTTGGGAAGCACTGCCAGCGCATCGGTCAGCGCCTTGTCGAGCTCGCGTTCGCGCGCCTCGCCGTTCTGGATGAAGACCTTGATCTCGCCGACTTCGGATTTCAGCGTCTCGGCCAGGGCGGCATCGCCCGAACGCATGGCGTTGCCGATCTCCTTCGACGCGGCATTGCGGCGCTCCTGCTTGGTCTGCAGCTCGGTGACGTGCTCGCGCCGGGCCTCGTCCGAGGCGATCAGTCCGTCGACCATGGACTGCGCCTCACCGGCCGACCACGAGCGCTTCACCAGCGCCTCGACAAGGGCCTTCGGGTTGTCGCGAATCCATTTGATGTCAAGCATGGTTTGAAACGCTCCTGGGTAGCATGTCGCCCAAAAGTGCACAGCGATTTGGGACAACGACATGCTCAAAACAAAACTGAAACGCATCGCTTTGAGCGCGATGCGTTTCAGCCAGAGGGCGTAAACCGCATCCGGGATCGATGCAAGAGGACGGGGCGACGACTATGTTTTTCCGCCGCTGCAGCCGCTCTGTCGCCTATGAGGAGGCAGGTGCCGGGGGCTCGTCCGGTGCTTTGTCCGCCACCTCTTCCGCCGCGCCCTGCTTCTCGCGTGCCACGCGCTGCTTTTCCCGATCGCGCTCGATCAGCCGGGCAGCCCAGATGGACACC
>NZ_RZPH01000622.1:0-3651 GCF_004022825.1 Mesorhizobium sp. M7A.F.Ca.CA.004.04.2.1 | reverse complement strand
GTCGCTGTTCCGCAACATCGAGCAGCACCAGGTCTTCGTCGGGCTGGAAAACTTCCGCACGCTGTTCGGCGACCCCAACTGGTCGGTGGGTTTCTGGAACGCGCTGAGGAACAATGTCTGGTTCTTCATCATCCACATGATCGTGCAGAACCCGATCGGCGTCATGCTGGCCGCGCTTCTGTCCAGTCCGAAACTGAGATTCGCGGCTTTCTACCGCACGGCGATCTTCGTGCCGACCATCCTGTCCTTCGTTATCGTCGGTTTCGCCTGGAAGCTGATCCTGTCCCCGTTGTGGGGCGTGGCGCCGCATCTGATGGACCTCGTCGGCCTGAAAAGCCTGTTCACGCCATGGCTCGGCAAGGAGCAATATGCACTGACCGCACTCAGCCTGATCTCGGTGTGGCAGTTCGTCGGCATCCCGATGATGCTGATCTACGCGGCACTGCTGTCGATCCCCGAAGAGGTGATCGAGGCCGCGGAATGCGACGGGATTACCGGCCTGTCGCAATTCTGGAAGATCAAGCTGCCGCTGATCCTGCCGTCGATCGGCATCATCTCGATCCTCACCTTCGTCGGCAATTTCAACGCCTTCGACCTGATCTACACCGCGCAAGGCGCGCTCGCCGGGCCGAACTATTCGACCGACATTTTAGGCACCTTCCTCTACCGCGCCTTCTTCGGCTTCCAGCTGCAGACCGGCGACCCCAATATGGGCGCGGCGATCGCCACGATGATGTTCCTGATCATCCTCGGCGGCGTCTGCGTCTACCTCTTCCTCGTCCAGACGCGCCTGCGTCGCTACCAGTTCTGAGGGGCCGAGAGATGAGCACCGCCACCCGTTCCGTGCCCCGCACCATCGGCGCCCACGCGATCCTTTTGACCTACACGGTGATCGCGCTGTTTCCGGTGATCCTCGTCATCATGAACTCGTTCAAGTCCCGCGCCGGCATCTTCGGCGCGCCTTTGACGCCGCCGACGCCAAAAACCTTCGACCTGATCGGCTACACGACCGTCATCGGCCAGGGCGACTTCATCCACTATTTCCAGAACAGCCTCGTCGTCACCGTCGCCTCGCTGTTCTTCGTGCTCCTGTTCGGCGCCATGGCGGCGTTCGCCCTGTCGGAATACCGCTTCCGCGGCAACTCGCTGATGGGGCTCTACCTGGCGCTCGGCATCATGATCCCGATCCGGCTGGGCACCGTCGCCATCCTGCAATTGATGGTGGCGAGCGGGCTGGTCAACACGCTGACGGCGCTGATCCTGGTCTACACCGCGCAAGGCCTGCCGCTTGCCGTGTTCATCCTGTCGGAGTTCATGAAGCAGGTCTCCGACGATCTGAAGAATGCCGGCCGCATCGACGGCCTGTCCGAATACACCATCTTCTTCCGGCTGGTGCTGCCGCTGGTCAGGCCCTCGATGGCGACCGTCGCCGTTTTCACCATGATCCCGATCTGGAACGATCTGTGGTTCCCGCTGATCCTGGCGCCGTCGGAAGAAACCAAGACGGTGACGCTCGGCGCCCAGCTGTTCCTCGGCCAGTTCGTCACCAACTGGAACGCCATCCTGGCAGCCCTGTCGCTGGCGATCATGCCGGTGCTGATCCTCTACGTCATCTTCTCGCGGCAGCTGATCCGCGGCATCACGTCCGGAGCCGTCAAGTGAACTCTGAAACACCCCTCCGCGTCGTCATTGCCGGCCTCGGCAATATGGGTCGCAGCCATGCGCTGGCCTACCATACCAATCCAGGTTTCCAGATCGCGGCGCTGATCAATCGCTCCGACGTGCCGCTGCCGGACGGGCTGTCGGATTACGGCATCAGGCGCTCCTTCGACGAGGCGTTGCGCGAGGAAAAGCCCGATGTCGCCTGCATCGCCACCTATTCCGACAGCCATGCCGACTATGCGGTGAGGGCGTTCGAGGCCGGTTGCCACGTCTTCGTCGAGAAGCCGCTGGCAACGACGGTGGCCGACGCCAGGCGCGTCGTCGCGGCGGCGAAGGCCAATGGCAGGAAGCTGGTGATTGGCTACATCCTGCGCCATCACCCGTCCTGGATCAGGCTGATCGCCGAAGCCCGCAAGCTAGGCGGCCCCTACGTCTTTCGCATGAACCTCAACCAGCAATCCTCAGGCCACACCTGGGAGACGCACAAGCAGTTGATGCAGACGACGTCGCCGATCGTCGACTGCGGCGTGCACTATCTCGACGTCATGCTGCAGATCACCGATGCGAAGCCGATCGAGGTGCGTGGCATGGGCGTGCGGCTGTCCGACGAGGTGGCGCAGTCGATGTACAATTACGGCCATCTGCAGGTGCTGTTCGACGACGGCTCGGTCGGCTGGTACGAAGCCGGCTGGGGTCCGATGATTTCGGAAACGGCGTTCTTCGTGAAGGACGTCATCTCGCCCAATGGCTGCGTGTCGATCGTCATGAAGGAAGGTGTGAAGTCCGATGACATCGACACCCACACCAAGACCTCGACCATCCGCCTGCACAGTGCGGCGACCGGCGCGGACGGCAAGTTTCTCAAGGCCGACGAGATGCTGTCGATGGAGGGCGAACCCGGCCATCAGGATCTCTGCGACCTCGAACAGGCCTTCGTGCTGAAGGCGATCCGCGAGGATCTCGATCTCACCAAACATATGGACGACGCGGTCAAATCGCTCGCCGTCTGCCTTGCAGCCGACGAGAGCGTGCGCAGTGGAAAGGCGGTGCGGTTGTGATCAGGGAATTGTCGTCAGGGGCTGCGCTCTACGGCGCCCCCCTCTGGCCTGCTGGCCATCTCCCCCTCAAGGGGGGAGATCAGCTTTCGGCACGGCCTTCGCCAATCACCAACGTTGAAAAGAGTGCGGCGGCGTCAAAGCTGCCAAT
Source organism: Mesorhizobium sp. M7A.F.Ca.CA.004.04.2.1 (assembly GCF_004022825.1). Lineage (NCBI taxonomy): Bacteria > Pseudomonadati > Pseudomonadota > Alphaproteobacteria > Hyphomicrobiales > Phyllobacteriaceae > Mesorhizobium > Mesorhizobium sp. M7A.F.Ca.CA.004.04.2.1. Next base: position 783 of record NZ_RZPH01000622.1, on the reverse strand, counting down.
CTCCCCACTTGAGGGGGAGATGGCCGGCAGGCCAGAGGGGGGTGTCTTGGCGCCCACATTCCAATCCGGAGGAACGAAGTGGGCTCGCTGAACATCGAGAACGTGAAGAAGGCCTTTGGGCCGGTCGAGGTGCTGAAGGGCATCAACCTCGAAGTGAACGACGGCGAGTTCGTTGTCTTCGTCGGCCCCTCCGGCTGCGGTAAGTCGACCTTGCTCAGGGTCATTGCCGGACTGGAGGATTCGACCTCGGGCCGTGTTGTGATCGACGGCGCGGACGTCTCGGCCACGCCGCCGGCCAAGCGCGGCATCGCCATGGTGTTCCAGACCTATGCGCTCTACCCGCATCTGACGGTGAAGAACAATATGGGCCTTGGCCTCAAGCAGGCCGGCACGCCCGCCCCGGAGATCGAGCGCCGCATCGGCATCGCCTCGTCGATGCTGTCGCTGGAGCCCTATCTCGAAAGGCGGCCGGCCGAACTCTCCGGCGGCCAGCGTCAGCGCGTCGCCATCGGCCGCGCCGTGGTGCGCGAACCCAAGCTTTTTCTCTTCGACGAGCCATTGTCCAACCTCGATGCGGCACTGCGCGTCAACACAAGGCTGGAGATCGCGCAGCTGCATCGCCGGCTGAAGGCAACGATGATCTACGTCACCCACGACCAGGTCGAGGCGATGACGCTGGCCGACAAGATCGTGGTGCTCAACGCAGGGAAAATCGAGCAGATCGGTGGCCCGATGGAGCTCTACAATTCGCCGGCAAATGAGTTCGTCGCCGGCTTCATAGGC
>NZ_RZPH01000621.1:0-3654 GCF_004022825.1 Mesorhizobium sp. M7A.F.Ca.CA.004.04.2.1 | reverse complement strand
ACCATTGTCGAGGTCGACATCGAACATGTGGATCTTGTCGTAGGTGGCGAGCGCAGCACCATCCGGGCCAAACAGCAGCGCCCGGTTGGCGAGCTTGCCGTCGGCCCGCAGGATGGCGGTCGAGCCGATATGCAGGAAGACGCCGAGTTCCCTGGCCAATCTGCGCGCGGTCGAAACGACGATGTCCTTGTCTTCGGACGTAAACGAGGCGGCGCGAGCTTCCTTGTCGCGGATCAGCGCGCCGGTCATTTCCGGCGTCTGGATATAGGTGGCACCTAGGCTGGCTGCTTCGCGCACCAGCCGTTCGAGATCCACGGCGTTGCGCTCGGGACTCTCGCCTGAACGCATCTGGATCGCAGCGGCTTTGAAAACACCCATCGTCATTCCCTCAATTCGTCGCGCCGTTGGCGAGCAGTTTGTCCAGCCGGCCTTCGGCCTCTAGCTCGTGGAGGTCGTCACAGCCGCCGACATGCGTATCGCCGATGAAAATCTGCGGAAAGGTCGTGCGGCCATGCGCCCGGGAGATCATCTCCTGGCGCAGTTCCGGCGAGAAGGAGGCATCGTGCTCGGTAAAGGCGACGCCCTTGCGCTCGAGCAGCCGCTTGGCTGCCGTGCAATAGCCGCACATCATGCGGGTGTAGATCGTGACATCGGCCATGACGAATTTCCGCTGTTCGTTGCCGACTTATATAGTCGCGGACTCGTCCGCCCGGAAGTCCCCCGGCAACACACGCGCAAAGGTCAGCACGTCGACGGCGGCCGCACCGCCCCTTTTCAGCGCCTTGGTGGCGGAACGCACCGTGGCGCCGGTGGTGTAGACATCGTCGATCAAAAGCACCCTGCGGCCGGCGATCTCGATTTCCGCCTCGGCGGGTACCCGAAAGGCAGCCCGCACATTTTCCTCGCGTTCCCCGCGCTCCAGCCCGACCTGCTGGCGGGTGAGTTTCACGCGACGCACCGCCGAGGGGGCGAAGGGCAGTTGACTAAGCGTCGAGACCGCCCTCGCCAGTTCCGCCGATTGGTTGAAGCGCCGCCTGAAAAAGCGCCGCCAGTGCAGCGGCACCGGCACCACCACATCCGCCTCGGCGATGAGATCGGCACCGGCGCGAACCATCCAGCGCGCCATCCAGGGTGCCAGATCCGTGCGATCCTGGTATTTCAGCCCCTGCACCATCTGGCGGGCAACGCCGGAATAGGCGACCGCCGCCCGCGCCCGCTCGAAAGGCGGCGGATCGGCAATCGCCTCGGCCGACAGAAAGCCTTCGCCCATATGGTGGGTGAACGGCGTGCCCATGACCGGGCACCATGGCCGCTCCAGCAGCCTGAGCTTCGGCCAGCAGGCGCCGCACAGCACGCCTGGCTGCGAGACATGCCGGCGGCAACCGGCGCAGACCGGCGGAAACAGCATACGCGCCGGCCAGCCGACAACCGACCGGGCCAGGTTCGTGATCGCGATGGACTTGATCTTGGGCATCGGATCGGCCACGTGGTTGCTCCTGCGCGCCACTATATCAACGATCCCGGAGCGTGGACAAACAAAGGATCTGCCCGTTGCAGCCGATAATGGATACCTCTCTATGGCTGGCGCACAAGCGGCGCGCGCTTGCCCATCCGGTCGACGGTGCGGACTTCCTCATGCGCCGCACGGCCGAGGACCTTGCCGACCGGCTGGGCGCCGTCGAGCGCAGGTTCGGCAAGGCGGCTGTGCTGTTTTGCCAGACGCCGGCGGCGGCAGAAACGCTCGCCGAAAGCGGCAAGGTCGCCGACATCGTCCGCGTCGAGGCGGACACGGCCTTCCTGAGCGGTGGCGGCGCCGGCTTGATCGCACCGCTCGAAACCGTGCCGTTCGAAGCGGAAAGCCTCGATCTGGCGGTGTCGCTTCTGTCGCTGCAGGCCATGAACGACATCCCCGGCATGCTGATCCAGATCCGCCGTGCGTTGCGGCCGGATGGTCTTTTCCTCGGCGCCTTTGCCGGCGCCGGTACGCTTTTCGAGTTGCGCGAAAGCCTGCTTTCGGCCGAGACCGAGCTTTACGGCGGCGCCAGTCCGCGTGTCGCCCCGTTCACCGACGTGCGCGATGCCGGTGCGCTGCTGCAGCGCGCCGGTCTCGCTCTGCCGGTCGCCGACGTCGAGACGGTGACGGTGCGCTATGCCAGCCTGTTCAACCTGATGGCGGATCTGCGGGCCATGGGCGAAACCTCTGCGCTCACCGATCGCAGCCGGCGGCCGGGCTCGCGCAAGCTGTTTGCCCGCGCGGCGGAAATCTACGCCGAGCGGTTTTCCGACCCCGACGGCCGCGTGAGGGCAAGTTTCTCGATTGTCTGGATGTCCGGCTGGGCGCCCGACGCATCGCAGCAAAAACCGCTTAAGCCAGGGTCGGCCAAGGTCTCGCTGGGAACAATCCTGGAGGCGCCCGGCGGGCAATGATCCTGCCCGCAGGCGCGGAAAGCCGGATCAGGGCGTGGGTGCGAAAGCGTTCGCAAGCTTGCTGTTGTTGTCGCTGAACAGCCAGATGATCCCGTCGCGGACCTCACCGATACCGCCGACGATGGCCAGCGACAGCACGGCGATGATGACGCCATATTCGACGGCCGTGGCGCCGGTCTCGTCGTTCAGAAAACCCAGCAGCACTGCTTTCATGGCCTCAACCCCTCTGTCCGGGACCTTACAGCCGACCTGTTAAGAAAGGTTAACGGCAAAGGCTTAACAGGCGATGAAACCGCCGCCTTTCCGAAATCTCTTAACCATGTCAGCAGTCGCCGCTGCTCCTGCCATTGGACCTGATGATGCAGACCGAGCTCGGTTGCGGCTGCAGCACGCTGCGGCGCAGCGTGTAGGTTTCGCGATGGCCGATCGAGCCTGTCGCCGCCATGTCAAGCCCGCCGAAACCATCACGGGCCGACAGCGAGCGTGTCTGGCTGTCGAGGAAGGGGGTTGCGATCAGCGCCAGCGCCACCGCGGCCGAACCGAACAGCAGCGTGATGCGCAATATGCCCATGCCCGCATCGGCGGCGCGAAAACCGCGCTCGGGCCGGATCGAGTCCCAATCCCTGTCTAGGCTCATGCTATCGCTCCCCGGCAAATCGACGGCTCGGCCGCGAACGGCCATGCTTCAATTTTTCACGACGAGATAAATCTTCCATTAACGCTGGCTGATACACGCCTCGACCAGGAACCGACCGGACGCGAGCCTCAGAGAAGATCGATGAGGAACGGGATTAGCGGCGCATCGGCCGGCGGCATCGGATAGTCGCGCATCTGCTTTGGCCGCACCCATTTCAGCGCCTGCCCTTCCCTGGGATGGGCGATGCCGCGGAAGCGGCGGCAGATGAACAGCGGCATCAGCAGGTGGAAATCGTCGTAGGAATGACTGGCGAAAGTGAGCGGCGCCAGGCAGGGAATGTCGGTTTCGATGCCGATTTCCTCATGCAGTTCGCGAATGATGCATTGTTCGGGCGTCTCGCCGGGCTCGACCTTGCCGCCGGGAAATTCCCACAATCCGGCAAGTTGCTTGCCCTGAGGCCGCTGCGCCAGAAGCACCCGGCCGTCGGCATCGACCAGCGCGCAGGCGGCGACCAGGAGCAGGCGTTTGCCGGCGGTCACGACATTATTCATGACCCGGCGGCAAGGTCGAGCCCGGCGAGACGCCCGAAC
>NZ_RZPH01000620.1:0-3669 GCF_004022825.1 Mesorhizobium sp. M7A.F.Ca.CA.004.04.2.1 | reverse complement strand
CGGCAAAGGATGCGGCCGACGGCAAGCTCGACATGCGCCCCGTGCGCGACGAGGTGCTCGCCAAACAGGCCGGTTGGAAAAACATCGATCTCTGGCAGGTCATAGCGCGTCAGCAAAGCGCGCGAACGGACTATTATCTGCTTGCGAGCCTGGACCTGAAGCGAGGCGCGGACAATTCGATCGAAGCCGTTTCCGCCGACCGCGCCATCTTCGTCGACGCGCTGCTGCGTACGATCTGGATCAGCATCGTGGTGACCGTCATCTGCGCGGTGCTCGCCGTGCCGCTGGCGCAGGCAATTGTCAGCGCGCCCCCGGCCTGGTCGAAGCTGATGTTCGCGTTGATCCTGTTTCCGCTCTGGACATCGCTGCTGGTGCGCACCGTCATCTGGATCATCGTGCTGCAGAAGAACGGCCCCGTGAATTCCACTCTGCTCGGATTGGGTATCGTCAGCGAACCCCTCGACCTCATCTACACCCGCTTTTCGCTCTATTTGGCGATGGTTCAGGTTCTGCTGCCTATGATGGTGCTCTCCGTCGTCGCTGTCATGCGGCGGGTTCCGACCACCTACATGCGCGCGGCACTGTCGCTGGGTGCGCCGTGGCTCACGGCATGGCGCCGCGTGCAGTTGCCGTTGATCCTGCCAGGGATCCTGTCTGGCGGGGCGATCGTTTTTGTCTTCGCACTTGGCTACTACATCACCCCGACGCTTGTCGGCGGGCCGACCGACCAGATGATCTCCAGCTACATAGCTTTCTACACGAACAGCACACTGAACTGGGGCATGGGTGCAGCGCTTTCGCTGCAACTGCTGATGATCCTCGTGTTGTTTGCGTTGCTGTTCTGGACGGCGTCCGTCCTCTTCCGCCGCAAGGCGCATGTCGCATGAGCGCCGACCGCTTCCGGAAGTGGCTGATGTATGCCTATGCGGCGACGTTGCTGGCGTTCATCATCCTGCCCCTGCTGATCGTGATCCCTATGTCGCTGACCTCGAGCAATTCGCTGGCATTTCCGACGCCGGGCTGGTCGCTGCGCTGGTATGCCGAACTGTGGGTCGACCAGCGTTGGCCGAACGCACTGTGGAACTCGGTCGTCATCGGGCTGTCCACCACGGTCCTGGCGTTGCTGCTCGGCATACCTGCGGCGATCGGACTCGCCTGGGGCGATTTTGCCGGCAAACGGATTCTCTACGCGATCATCGCCGCGCCCTTGGTGACGCCGGTTGTCATCGTCGGCGTCGCGGCTTTTTCATTCTTCGCCACACTGGGACTCGTCGGCAACAAGCTATCCATCATTCTGGTGCATACGGCGATGGCCGTGCCTGTGATGCTGACGACTGTCGTCGCCAGCCTTTCGACCTTCGACCGGACATTGGTTCGCGCGGCCGCATCGCTCGGCGCCGGCACCATCCGCACATTCTTCAAGGTAGTGCTGCCGCTGATAGCGCCGGGCGTCATTACAGGGGCCATCATCGCCTTCATCATCTCTTTCGACGAAGTCGTCGTCGCAAGTTTCCTCTCGACAGGCGCGGAGCGAACCTTGCCTCGCATGATCTTCTCCGGGGTTCGCGAATCCATCAGCCCTGCCATCGCGGCCGTCGCTGTGCTGCTGATCGCATTCTCTGCGACCCTGCTTGGTGTCATCGCCATCCTTCAGGGCCGCTCGCAAACTCTCCGCGCAAGGGCATCGGCATGAGACTGGTTCCATCGGTACAGCAGTTGGAGACCGAGATGACGACCTGGCGGCGGCATCTGCATGCCAATCCAGAACTCGGCTTCGAAGAGTTCGAGACGGCGCGTTTCGTGGCGGACAAACTGCGCTCGTGGGGCATCGAGACGACCGAAGGCGTCGGACGGACAGGTGTCGTCGGTACGCTCAGGGGCAGGCTCGGCGCTGGTCGCAGTCTTGGCATCCGAGCCGACATGGACGCCCTGCCGATGACCGAGGCGCGGCCGCTGCCGCATGCATCCCGCATTCCCGGGAGGATGCATGGCTGCGGCCATGACGGTCACACGACGATGCTGCTCGGCGCAGCCTCGGCGCTTGCCCGCTCGCCCGACTTCGCCGGCACCGTGCATTTCATTTTCCAGCCGGCCGAGGAGGGTCGAGGTGGGGCACTCGCCATGCTGAATGATGGCCTTTTCGAGCGTTTCCCCTGCGATGAAGTCTACGCGCTGCACAATTGCGAACGGCCTCTCGGCGAGATCGCCGTCCACCGCGGAACGGTGGCCGCGGCGGCCGATCGCTTCGAGATCGTCGTCCATGGAAGGGGCGGCCACGCGGCGATGCCGCATCTGGCGATCAATCCACTCCCCGTCGCCGCGCGCATCCTGCTGGCGATAGAAGCCCTGCCCGGTCGCCTGACCGATGTGCACTCTCCGGCAATCGTCACCGTTGGCAGCCTGCGCGCCGGCGAAGCCTTCAACACCATCCCCGATGCGGCGTTTCTGACCGGCACCGTGCGCACCTTCGACCATCAGGTTCAAAAGACGCTGGAGATGGCAATCCGCCGCATCGCGAAAAACGAGGCTGAAGCTTTTGGCGCCAGCGTCGATATTCGCTACGAAACGCCCTTCGCGCCGACGATCAACACTCCGGCGCAAGCCGACGCGATGATCGCGATTGCGAACGAGGTGATGGGCTCGGAACGTCTCGTCGTCGATCCGCCTCCCGAGATGGGTTCTGAAGATTTCTGCTACATGTTGGAACAGCGGCCGGGCTGCTATTTCTTGCTTGGCCAGGCGGACGACGCGCACCAGGCCGCCGCGCACGACACCAATTACGATTTCAACGACGCTATCCTGCCGATGGGCGCCAGTCTTTTGGTCAGGCTGGTGGAGCGCCGCCTGTCCGCGGCAGGCGCATCGTGATGCAGTTGCCGGAAAAAGACATCCGCTGGCGGAGCCATTGGCTGCGGCAGGCATTGCCCGAGGACCCGGACCTTGCGCCTCCGCTCGAAGAGACAACGCAGGCCGACATCTGCATCGTTGGCGGCGGGTATCTCGGACTGTGGACCGCCATTCGCCTCAAGCAGCACAATCCAGGCTTCGACGTTGTCATTGTAGAGCGCGACATTTGTGGTGGTGGCCCGAGCGGCCGCAATTCCGGAATGGTGCTTTCGGCGTGGACCAAATACAGCGCGCTTGCCGCGCTGCGCGACGGAAACGACGCGCTTTCGATCATCAAGGCATCCGAAGCCGCGATCGGCGGCATCGAGGCTTTCTGCAAGACCGAGGCAATCGACGCCTGGTTCGATCGCATCGGCTGGATCTGGGGCGCTACGTGCGAAGCACAGCTTGGCGCCTGGGACGACGCGTTAAACAAGCTGGCAGCGCACGGCTACGTCCCGGCGCGGCGAGTTTCGCGCCCGGAGATCGCGGCGATGGCCGGTACGACGAGCCACCTTGGCGGTGCGTTCGACGCTTCGTCGGCAACTGTGCATCCAGGGTTCCTGGTGCGCGGCCTGCGTCGTGCAGCGCTGAACCGCGGCGTTCGGATCTATGAAAAGTCGCCGATGAAGCGGTTTTCGCGACGTGGCAAGCTCACGGTGGAAACGGCGAAAGGAACTGTGTCCTGCGGCAAGGTCGTGCTTGCCATGAATGCCTGGTCCGGGGCGATTCCGGAACTGGCCCCTGCGATCTTCAACATCTCCAGCGACGACGCCATGTCAC
>NZ_RZPH01000061.1:0-12096 GCF_004022825.1 Mesorhizobium sp. M7A.F.Ca.CA.004.04.2.1 | reverse complement strand
CGCCACTTCATGGCGCAGTTCGGGCCCTGCCTGAAATGGCCATGGACCAAGCTGATGGATGTGCCGGAGTTCAACGACGAACTGGTCGACCTGATCGCCACGCAGTCGGACGACCAGGCGCATGGGCTGTCGATCCGCGAGCTGGAAAAAATCCGCGACGACAATCTGGTCGCCATCATGGATGCGCTGTCGAAGCAGAACAAAGGCAAGGGCTGGGGCGCCGGCGCCCTGCACAAGGACTATACCAGGCAGCTGGCCAAGCTGGCGGCGAAGAAGCCCACGGCCTCCAAGGCTGCCGAGAAGGCCAAAGCCTTGAAACCGGTCAAGAAAGCCGAAAAGCCGAAGAAAAAGCCCGGCAAGAAGAAAGGCTGAGAGCATGGATTTCGGGCTGTCGGAGGAACAGAGGCTCATCGTCGAGACGACGCGTGCGTTCGTCGAGAACGAGCTTTACCCGCATGAGCGCGAGGTCGAGCGCACCGGCGTGCTGCGCCGCGACCTGATCGAGGAGATCAAGGTCAAGGCGATCGAAGCCGGGCTCTATGCCGCCAACATGCCGGCCGATGTCGGCGGTGCTGGCCTCGATACGGTGACTTGGCTGCTCTACGAAAAGGAGCTTGGCCGCGCCAATTACGCGCTGCACTGGACCTGCGTGGCGCGGCCCTCCAACATCCTTTTGGCCGGCACGCCGGAGCAGCGCGAAAAGTACCTGTTCCCCTGCATCCGCGGCGAGAAATGGGACTGTCTGGCGATGACCGAGCCGGGCGCAGGCTCCGATTTGCGCGGCATGAAGGCGACGGCGGTACAGGACGGCGACGACTGGGTACTCAACGGCACCAAGCATTTTATCTCCCACGCCGACCTCGCCGACTTTGCCATCGTTTTCATGGCTTCCGGCGAAGAGGATTCGCCGCGCGGCAAACGCAAGAAGATCACCGCATTCTTCGTCGACAAAGGGACGAAGGGCTTCACCGTCCGCGATGGCTACCGCAACGTCTCGCATCGCGGCTACACCAACGCCATCCTCGAATTCGACGATTGCCGGCTTCCCGCCGCCCAAGTGTTGGGCGAAGTCCACAAGGGGTTCGACGTCGCCAATTCATGGCTCGGCGCCACCCGGCTGCAGGTCGGCGCCACCTGCCTCGGCCGCGCCGAGCGGGCGCTTGGCCATGCCATCGAGTATGCCGCGCAGCGCCAGCAGTTCGGCCAGCAGATCGGCAAGTTCCAGGGCGTGTCGTTCAAGCTTGCCGACATGGCGACCGAATTGAAGGCCGCCGACCTGATGGTGTTCGAAGCCGGCTGGAAGTACGATCAGGGCACTGTCACCGATCAGGACATGGCCATGGCCAAGCTGAAGGCCACCGAGATGCTTGCATACGTTGCCGATGAGGCGATCCAGATTCATGGCGGCATGGGACTGATGGACGATTTGCCACTGGAGCGCATCTGGCGCGACGCGCGCGTCGAGCGCATCTGGGAAGGCACGTCAGAGATCCAGCGCCACATTATTTCAAGGGCGCTGCTGCGTCCGTTCGGGGCATAACATATGCATAAACTTGAGCGTCTCCTGCGGCCGAAATCGATCGCCGTCTTCGGCGGTGCGCAGGCCGCGGCCGTCGTCGCGCAATCGATCAAGATGGGCTTTGCCGGCGAGATCTGGCCGGTGCATCCGACCAAGGACGAGGTCGCGGGCCGCAAGGCCTATCGTTCGGTCGCCGATTTGCCTGACGCGCCGGACGCCGCCTTTGTCGGCGTCAACCGGCATTTGACCATCGAGGTGATCAAGGCGCTGGCCGAGCGCGGCGCCGGCGGCGCCGTCTGCTTTGCCGCCGGCTTCCTTGAGACCGAGGCCTACGACGACGACGGCGAGCGGCTGCAGGCCGAGCTGGTTGCGGCAGCCGGCTCGATGCCGATCATCGGGCCGAATTGCTACGGCCTGATCAATTATGCCGACGGCGCGCTGCTGTGGCCCGACCAGCATGGCGGCATAAGACTGGCCGAGGGCGGCAAGGGCGTCGCCATCATCACCCAGTCCTCCAACATCGCCATCAACATGACGATGCAAAGGCGCGGCCTGCCGATCGCTTTCCTGATGACCGCCGGAAACCAGGCGCAGACCGGGCTGTCCGAAATGGCGCTTGGCCTGATCGAGGACGAGCGGGTCACGTCGCTCGGCCTGCACATCGAGGCTTTCGATTCGGTAGCCGGCTTCGAGCGGCTGGCAGCACGGGCGCGCGAGCTGAAAAAGCCGATCATCGCCATGAAGGTCGGCCGTTCCGAACAGGCCAGGCAGGCGACCGTCTCGCATACCGCGTCGCTGGCCGGCTCGGATGCGGCCTCGGGTGCGTTCCTGCGGCGGCTCGGCATTGCGCGTGTCGATTCGATTCCCGCCTTCATCGAAGCGCTGAAGCTGCTGCACATCACCGGACCTTTGCCCGGCTATAGGCTGTCGTCGATGAGCTGCTCCGGCGGCGAGGCCTCTGTCATGGCCGACAGCGCCGAAGGGCGCTGGGTCAATTTCCCTGTGCTGACCGACAGCCACCGCGCCCATGTCAAATCGACGCTCGGGCCGCTGGTCGCGGTCGCCAATCCCTTGGACTATCACACCTTCATCTGGAACAACGAGCCGGCGATGACCGCCACCTTCACCGCAATGGTGTCGGGCGGCTTCGACCCAACATGCTGGTGCTGGATTTTCCGCGACCTGATCGTTGTTCGGTCACCGATTGGTGGGCGACGCTGCGCGCCTTCGAATCGGCGCTGAAGACCAACAAGGCGCATGGCGCGATCGTCTCGTCGCTGCCGGAAAACCTGCCGGAGGAGTACACCGCCGAACTGATGGCGCGCGGCATGGTGCCGTTGTTCGGCATTTCGGAAGCCATGGATGCCGCCGGGGCGGCGGCCTTCATCGGCTGGGCTTGGGCCGAACCGCAGGCGCAGCCGATCGACACTTCTGCTGCCGGTGCGCCTGGTGGCGACCATGTCACGCCCGACGAGGCCGAAGCAAAATCGCGGCTGATCAAGGCCGGCCTGCCGGTGCCGAAAGGCGAACGGGCCGCCAATGCGGTCGAGGCGGTGATTTCGTCGATGGCGCTCGGCTTTCCCGTCGCACTGAAGGCGCTCGGCGTCAGCCACAAATCCGAAGTTGGCGCCGTCAGGCTCAACCTCAGGGATGCCGAATCCGTCAGCACCGCGGCGCATGACCTCTTGCCGCTCGGCACCGGGCTCTATGTCGAGCGCATGGTGCGCGACGGTGTCGCCGAGCTCATCGTCGGCTTCACCCGCGACCCGATGTTCGGTGCGGTGATGACCTTGGGCACCGGCGGCGTGCTGGTCGAATTGTTGCGCGACAGCGTCACGCTGATGCTGCCGGCGACGCGCGACGATATCGAGGCGGCGCTGCGCGGCCTGAAACTGTTCCCGCTGCTCGAGGGCTATCGCGGCCGGCCAAAAGCCGATGTCGCGGCTGCCATCGATGCCATTTCGGGCATTGCCGCCTTCGTGCAGCAGAATGCCGGTGAGATCGAGGAACTCGACATCAACCCGCTGATCGTCTGCAGCGAAGGCAAGGGCGCCTGGATCGCCGACGCACTGCTGGTGCTGGGAGAGAACAAGAATGTCTGACGTCATTTCGACCCGCCGCGAGGGCACCATCCTCGAGGTCACCCTCGACCGGCCCAAAGCCAACGCCATCGACCTGAAGACCTCTCGGCTGATGGGTGAGACCTTCAAGGCATTCCGAGACGATCCGGAATTGCGCGTCGCCATCGTCAAGACCGCCGGCGACAAGTTCTTCTGTGCCGGCTGGGACCTCAAAGCCGCTGCCGGCGGCGATGCCGTCGATGGCGACTATGGCGTCGGCGGCTTTGCCGGGCTGCAAGAATTGCGCGACCTCAACAAGCCGGTGATCGCTTGCGTCAACGGCATGGCGGTCGGCGGCGGCTTCGAGCTGGCGCTGTCCTGCGACCTCATCTATGCCTCCGATCATTCCTCCTTCGCGCTCCCCGAAATCCGCGCCGGCACGCTGGCCGACGCGGCAACGATCAAACTGCCGAAGCGCATCCCCTACCATGTCGCCATGGACCTTCTGCTGACCGGCCGCTGGATGGATGTGGCCGAGGCGCATCGCTGGGGCCTGGTCAACGAAGTGCTGCCCAAGGAGAAGCTCGAGGACCGTGTCTGGGAGATCGCCCGGCTGCTCGCAGGCGGCCCGCCGCTGGTCTTTGCAGCGATCAAGGAGACCGCGCGTGTGGCCGAGGCGCTGACCTTCCAGGACGCCATGAACAAGGTGACCCGCCGCCAGCTGCCGACGGTCGATGCCCTCTACGGCTCCGAGGATGGCATGGAGGGTTTTCGCGCTTTTGCGGAGAAGCGTGAGCCGGTTTGGAAGGGGAAGTAGTGGATACCGCCGGAACGATGGCGCTTACCCCCCTCTGGCCTGCCGGCCATCTCCCCCTCAAGGGGGGAGATTGGCAGCTTCGATCTCTGCACTCTTCTTGCGACGCAGAAGGTTGGCGAAAGTTTTCGCAACATCCGATCTCCCCCCTTGAGGGGGAGATGTCCGGCAGGACAGAGGGGGGCGCCCTGGCTCAGCCTTGGGCGCCTTTCCAGCACCCATGACCGATTACAAAACCCTCATCGACGCCGAGACCTGGGCGTTCATAGAGCGGACCAATTCTTACTATCCGCCCGACACGATCGACTACACGATCGCGCAGCAGCGCGGGATCTATGACCGCATGTGCCGCGAATTCTTTGCCGGCTATCCCGAAGGCGTGGCGGTCGAAACCTCAGCCATTGCGACGCCCACGCACGACATCCCGATCCGCACCTACCGAAGCACACACAAAGCTGCGGTGACGGTGCTCTATGTCCATGGCGGCGGCTTCATCCTCGGTGGGCTGGACAGCCACGACGATGTCTGCGCCGAGCTCTGTGCCCGCACCGGCTATGAGGTGGTCTCGGTCGATTATCGGCTGGCGCCGGAGCATCTGCATCCGGCGGCCTTCGACGATGCGATGAGCGCCTTCGAATGGGCCGCCGCCAATCGCGATCATTCTATCGTGCTGTGCGGCGACAGCGCCGGCGGCAATCTCTGCGCCGCCGTCAGTCACGCCACGCGTGACCGTTCGAAAAGGCCGTTTGGCCAGGTGCTGATCTATCCCGGCCTCGGCGGAGACCGCGCGAAAGGCTCCTATGTCAAGCACGCCGAAGCGCCGATGCTGACCGTGCGCGATCTCGAATTCTACAAGCACATCCGCACCAGCGGCGTGGATAGGACCGGGGACATCACGCTGTCGCCGCTCGCCGACACCGACTTCTCCAACCTGCCGCCGACAGTACTGATCACCGCCGAGTGCGACCCGCTGTCGTCGGATGGCGAGAGCTATCACGACCTGGTCGTGGCGGCGGGCGGACGCGCAACCTGGTTCGAGGAAACGGGGCTGGTGCATGGTTATCTCCGAGGCCGGCACACGGTCGGCCGCGCCCGCGCAAGCTTCACCCGGATCGTCGATGCGGTGACCGCGCTTGGACAGGGCGATTGGCGCTGGTGATCGCGGCTGGACTCTGAGGACCGACCGGCCCCGGCTCATCCCACCGAAGCGGCCGCCGCACGACCGGCGCTGCGGCCGGAAAAGATGCAGCCGCCGAGGAAGGTGCCCTCAAGCGCCGCATAACCATGCACACCGCCGCCGCCAAAACCGGCGGCTTCGCCGACGGCGTAGAGTCCCGCAACAGGCTGGCCATCGGCACCCAGCACGCGGCTGTCGAGATCGGTCTGCAGGCCGCCCAGCGTCTTGCGGGTCAGGATGTTGAGGCGCACCGCTATCAGCGGGCCGTTTGCCGGATCGAGCATCTTGTGCGGCTTGGCCGTGCGGATCAGCCGGTCGCCGAGATAGGCGCGCGCCCCGCGCAGAGCGGTGATTTGCATGTCCTTGGAGAACGGGTTGTTGAGCTGCCGGTCGCGGGCGCGCATTTCGCGCTCGACCTGGGCTACCTCAAGAAGCGGCTCGCCGCCGGCCAGCGCGTTCATGCGCGCGACCAGCGTCGGCAAGTCGGCCTCGACGATGAAATCCTCGCCCTTCTCCATGAACGCCTTGACCGGGCCCGGAATGCCCGATGTGGCGCGGCCGAGCACCTGGCGCCAGCTCTTGCCGGTCAAATCGGGGTTCTGCTCGGAGCCCGACAGCGCGAACTCCTTCTGGATGATCTTTTTGGTCAGGATGAACCAGGAATAATCGAAGCCGGTGCTCATGATGTGGGAGAGCGTGCCCAGCGTGTCGAAACCGGGATAGAGCGGCATCGGCAGGCGCTTGCCGCGCGCATCGAGCCACAGCGATGACGGGCCGGGCAGGATGCGGATCGCATGATCGGTCCAGACCGGCGCCCAATTCTTGATGCCCTCGACATAGTGCCACATGCGGTCACGGTTGATGATCGAACCGCCGGCCCGTTCCGTGATCGCCAGCATGCGGCCGTCGACATGATCGGGCACGCCGGTGATCATGCGCTTCGGTGCGGCGCCCAGCCGTTTGGGCCAATTCTCCCGCACCAGTTGATGGTTGGCGCCGATGCCGCCGGAGGCGACGATCACCGCTTGCGCGTGAAGCTCGAAATCGCCTGATATTTCGCGCGAACTCTTGTGGCCGCGCTCGACATCGCTGGGCTGCAGGATGTCGCCACGCACACCTGTCACAACAGCACCCGTCCGCGTCAGTTCATTGACGCGGTGGCGGAATTTGAAACTGATCAATCCGCGCTTTTGGGCCTCGCGCACGCGCTGGGCGAACGGTTCGAGCACACCGGGGCCGGTGCCCCAGGTAATGTGAAAGCGCGGCACCGAATTGCCGTGGCCGATTGCATTGCCGCCGCCCCGCTCGGCCCAGCCGACCACAGGAAAGAATTTCAGGCCGCGCTGCATCAGCCAGGAGCGTTTCTCGCCGGCGGCGAAACCGACATAGGCTTCCGCCCATTTGCGCGGCCAGAAATCCTCCGGCCGATCGAAAGCCGCGGTGCCCAGCCAGTCTTCCAACGCCAGGTCATGCGAATCGCGGATGCGCATGCGCCGCTGCTCGGGCGAATTGACGAGGAAAAGGCCGCCGAACGACCAGAACGCCTGACCGCCCAGCGACTGCTCCGGCTCCTGGTCGACAATGATGATTTTCTTGCCGGCCTCGGCAAGCTCGGCGGCGGCAACCAGCCCTGCAAGACCGGCGCCGACAATGATCACGTCCGCATCGTCAGCCATCTTTCCTCCCAGAATTAGCCGGCTACTTCAATGCAAGGGGTCAGACTGTCTCCCAGCCTTCTTTGCCGCCGGCGCGGAAGATGGCATCGATGACTTTCTGGTTGAGCACGGATTCCTCCAGCGTGAAGACGCGCTCCTTGCCGCCCTGTGCCGCACGCGCGAAGGTCTCGACCTCCAGCCGGTATTGCTGCGTGCCGGGAAAGCGGAACACTTGCGTCTCGGTGTGGTTCTGGTTGTGCAGTTCGACGCGGTGGTGGTCGTAGAGCCCGGCATTGAAGGGCGAGAACAGCTCGATGAAACCCTTCTCGCCGTGGAACACCATCACCTGGCGCGCCGCCATCTGCGTCGACAGATAGAACGACAGCTCGAAGTCGCCGAAATCGGCGCGGATCGAGGAGTAGATGTCGGTGCCGAATGTCTTGTCGCGCTCGATCGTCGCCTGCACGCGCAGCGGCTCCTTGCCGGTCGAAAAGCGCGTCGACACGGTCGGGTAGACGCCGATGTCGGGCAGCGCCCCACCGCCGAGATCGAGCTGGTTGCGCATGTTGCTGGGGTCGACATTGTAGTAGGAGAAGGCACCCTGCACATGGCGCAGCCGGCCGATGGCGCCGCTGGCGATGAGGTCGCGTACCTTGATCCATTGCGGGTGGTAGATGACCATGAAGGCCTCGCAGACCAGCACCTTTTTCTGGTCGCGCAGCTTGATCAGCGGCAGGATGTCCTTGGCGTCGAGCGCCAGCGGCTTTTCGACCAGCACGTGCTTGCCGGCTTCGATGGCCTTGGCCGCCCATTCGACATGCTGCGAGGTCGGCAACGGGATGTAGACGCCATCGACCTCGTCGGAGGCAAGCAGTTCCTCATAGGAGCCGAAGGTATGGCGCGCGCCGAAGCGCTCGGCCAGCGCCTTGGCCTTCGACAGGTCACGGCTGGCGATCGCCGACAGCACGCCGTTCTCCGCCTCGACCATCGCCGGCAACAAATGCTCGCGGCCGATCTTGGCCGTCGACAACACACCCCATCGGAACATCAGGCTTCTCCATCACAATTACAGGCAACGAGGTTTGCCCGAAATCGCCGGAAAAGCCAATGACGAGGGTCAGCCCCTTTTGCCGGTCAGCGTCATGTCGAAGTCGACGATGTTGGAATAGATTGGCGTGCCGACATCCATGCCGTAGCGCGACCTCAGCACCTTGCCGGTGACATGGAATTTGATCGTCCCGGCCTTGAGACCGCCAAGCTCGGCCATGAACTTTTCCGGAAACGTCTTGCCGCGCGCCGTCAGCCGGCCGCTGACGAGGGCCGTGGTGTCGCTGGTTCGGGTCACGCTGGTAGAGCGGAACTGGATCTCCGGGTTGTTGGCGGCATCGAACACCGCGTCGGAGCGCAGGAAGGCATCGATACGGCTCTGGCCGGTGCCAACGCTTTCGGGAAAGATGGTGAAATTGACCTGCGAGTGCCCGACATCGCTGTTGTCGATGCGGATCGAGCCCTTGAAGCGGGCGAAGGCGCCATTCAGGCCGCCGCCGCCGACCTTGCCGATGGAGAAGCGGATGCTGGAGTTGGCCGGGCTGATCGAATAGCTGCCGGCGGCGTCACCAAGCGCGACGGCCGCTGAAACAGGCATGGCGAGGCAAGCGGCGACCGCCGCAAATCCGAGGATGCGCGTGTACATGGGGATGTTCCTTGTTGGAGGCAGCGCATTCCTGCGCCCTCACTCCATGAACGAATGAACCGCTCGCTCTATTCCGGATCTGACGAAGGCGTGATCATGCGCATGAGCACGCCATCCCTGAGCTGGAAATGATGCCGCAGTGCCGCCGCAACGTGGAGAGCCACAAGCGCCATGCCGGCATAGGCAAGATACCAATGCGCCGCCGCCCAGAAGCTTTCGGCACCATCCGATTCGGCCAGCGGCAGGTTCGGCATGACGAACAGGTTGAACGGCAGGCTGGGTATCTCCAGCATCGAGACCGACACGAGCGCCCACCCGGACAAGGGCAAGGCAAGCTGGAACGCGTAGAGCGCAAAATGGGCCAACGGTGCCGCCCGACGTTCCAAAGTCCCGACCGAGCGCGGCAGCGCCGGCGTTGTATTGCCGTAGCGCCAGACGATGCGCAGGATGATCAGGCCGAGCAGCAGGAAGCCGAAGGATTTGTGCAGCTGGATCAGTTCGAAGGCGGTGCGCTGGCTGGTCACCCGCACCATGACGAAGCCGAGAGCGAACTGGCCGATGAAGATCAGCGCAATCAGCCAGTGAAGAATGATCGCGCCCCAGCCATAGCGGGTGGTGCTGTTGGTGATCGATGTTTGCATCGTTGGTGAACGACCGCGATGCCGGTTATCTTCCACCAAGGGGGGGCGAGCCCGCTTTATCCACTCACCTTGAAGAAATCGACAAAGGCCCTGAGCGCTGGCCGCATCTGACGGCGGCTCGGATAATAGACAAAGAAGCCGTCGAAGGGCGGGCACCAGTCCTCCAGCACGCGGATCAGCCTGCCGTCGGCGAGCGGTGCGCGGACATAGTCCTCAAAGACGAAGGCGAGCCCGGCGCCGTCGACCGCCGCCTGGGCGATCAGATGGTCCTCGTCGAGGATCAGCGGTCCCTCCACCGCCATCTCGATCGTCTCGCGGCCTTTCTCGAACTCCCAGCGGTAGAGGATGCCGCTGGAGAAGCGGAAGCGGATGCAGCGGTGGCCGGCCAGGTCGCGCGGGTGGCGCGGCTTGGGGTTGACCTCGAAATAGACCGGGGCGCCGACCACCGCGCCGCGAAGGTCCGGCCCGATGCGCACCGCGATCATGTCGCGCTGCAGGCTCTCGCCAAGCCGGACGCCAGCATCGAAGCCGCCTTCCACCACGTCGGTGAAGCGGTCCTCGATGACGATCTCCAGCACGATGTCGGGATAGGCCGACGCAAAGGCGCCCAGCCGTGGCGTCAGCGCCAAATGCGCTGCCGTGCGCGGCACGGTCAGGCGCAGATTGCCGGCCGGCCGGTCGCGCGTCTCGATTGCCGTCTCCAGCGCCAGGTCGATCTCCGACAGCGCCGGCCGCAACCGCTCCAGCAACTGCGCACCTTCTTCGGTCGGCGCGACGCTGCGTGTGCTGCGCGCCAGCAGCCGAACGCCAAGCCGCGCCTCCAGGCTGGATACCGCGTGGCTGACAGCCGAAGGCGCGATGGCCAATTCCCTGGCGGCGCCCCGAAAGCTGCCGCATTGAGCGACAGTTGCCAGCACGGCCAATTGGGAAAGATGCGCGCGATTCATTGATCTATCTTTTAGTACAGCCCGTGCGGATGGAAGCCGATTATCGAACACAAGGCAAGGCGCTATTTCTCCCACATCGCAACAAGGAGACGCGTTATGCAAACCCGCAAGCTAGGAACTGAATTGAACGTCTACCCCGTCGGCCTCGGCTGCATGGGCATGAGCTTCGCCTATGGCGGCCAAGCGGAAGCCGATGCGATCGCCACGCTGCACCGCGCCGTCGATATCGGCGTCAACTTCTTCGACACGGCGGAGGTCTATGGCCCCTTCGAGAACGAGATTCTGCTCGGCAAGGCGCTGAAGCCGGTGCGTGATCATCTGACGATCGCGACAAAATTCGGCTTCCGGATTCTGGAGGAAGGTACAGGCCTCGACCGCATGGCGGGCGTCGACAGCCGCCCCGAGCACGTCAAAGCGGTCGCCGAGGCCTCGCTGAAACGGCTGGGCACCGATGTGATCGACCTCTACTACCAGCACCGTGTCGACCCCAACGTGCCAATCGAGGATACGGTCGGCGCCATGGCCGAACTGGTGCGCGAGGGCAAGGTGCGCGCGCTTGGCCTGTCCGAGGCGAGTGCCGCGACCATTCGCCGGGCCCATGCCGTGCATCCGGCATCGGCCGTGCAGAGCGAATATTCGCTGTGGAGCCGCGACCCGGAAGACGAGGTGTTCGCCGTCTGCCGCGAGCTCGGCATCGGCTTCGTTCCCTATAGCCCGCTCGGCCGTGGGCTGCTGACCGGCACGATCGCCAAGCCCGAGGCCTTGAGCGACGGCGACTGGCGCCGGACCTTGCCGCGCTTCCAGGCCGAGGCGATGGAAGCCAACGCCGCTGTCATCGCCACCTTGGAAAAGCTGGCTGTTGAAAAGGGCGTGACCTCGGCACAGCTGGCGCTGGCCTGGGTGCTGCACCAGGGCGATTTCATCGTACCGATCCCCGGCGCGCGCAAGATACGCCATCTGGAGCAGAACACGGCGGCGGCGGACATCGAGCTAAGCGCGGCCGAGGTGCAGGCTATTGGTGACGCGCTGTCGCCCAACAAGGTTATGGGCAAGCGCTATACTGAGGAGTTGCTGGCGCTGGTGAATGGGTAAAAACTGCGAGTAAGCGAAAGGGGCGCCGGGCGCCCCCTTTTCGTACGCAGCGCGGTGCAAAAGGTGGGAGACGCTGGCGTGAAGCGCGCCCTCTGCCCTGCCGACATTTCCTACCAAGGCACGACAGTGATCTCCGGCCAATACTCCTGGGCGCGTCTGCCCTTCGCCTCATGCGTCTTCTGATTGTCCATCACCCGGTTCGGTGTGATGCGGAACGAAAAAACATCATCCAGCCCGAACGGCGCCACCAACACCAGCTGCCCGTCAGCATCGTATCGAACCCCGACGGCGTGCGTCTTCGACGCGAAATAGCAGACGGGATCGCTGGCGTTCGAATAGCGCGGGCAAGGCCACCCGAACTTCTGCGGATACCAAAGATGCCCCCGCGCCTGAGTGCGCACCTCGACCGGCAGCGGCAGTCCTTCGAAATGCTTCTCCGCGCGGCGAATAACGGCGTCCTCGGCCTCGTAGGAGAGGTCGCTGTCATCGAAGTAGAAC
>NZ_RZPH01000619.1:0-3685 GCF_004022825.1 Mesorhizobium sp. M7A.F.Ca.CA.004.04.2.1 | reverse complement strand
GCCGGAGATCGGCGCATCGCATGTCTACCGGTTCGATGAAGCAACCGGCGAGGTGAGTGCGGTCATCGCCGATCTGGTGCAGCCGAACGGGCTGGCTTTTTCGCCCGACGAGAGCATCCTCTACGTGTCGGATACCGGCGCAAGCCATGTTCAGGGCCTGCCGCGTGCGATCAAGACCTATGACGTCGCTGCGGACGGACGCTCGCTGCGGTCGCGCGGCACGCTGGCCGAATGCGAGGCAGGGTTCTTCGACGGGTTCCGCGTCGATCGCAATGGCAATATCTGGGCCTCGAGCGCCGACGCGGTTCGCGTCTACGCGCCGGACGGGACGCTTATCGGGCGCATCCCGGTTCCCGAAATCGTCTCCAATCTGTGCTTCGGCGGTCCGAAGCGCAACCGCCTCTACATCACCGCCCAGACGTCGCTCTATTCCATCTATGTCAACGCGCATCCAGCCGGCCTGAGCCCGGTGGCTGGGCAGATCAGCCAGTGACCTGGCGCCGAAATCGAGTTCCGGAAAGACCAGATAACTTTTTTGAAACCAGGGGAGGTACCAACATGCAACGCAGAACACTTCTGAAATCATCCGTCGCCTTGATGGCCACGACCGTCGCTGCTCCAGTCCTGTTCGCCGGCCACGCACGCGCAGACGCGATGGCCGACGCCATGGCGGTGGTCGAAAAATATGCGCAGAAAGTAACCGCCTGGGACGGCCCGACCACCGGTCCGAAGGCGCAGCCGGGCAAGACGATCGTCGTGCTCGCGGGTGACCTCAAGAACGGCGGCATTCTGGGCGTCACCACCGGCGTAGAGGAGGCAGCCAAGGCGATCGGCTGGGAGGTCAAGGTGATCGACGGCGCCGGCTCGATCGGTGGCCGCACCGCCGCCTTCGGCCAGGCGATGGCGTTGAAGCCGAATGGCATCGTCATTAACGGTTTCGACGCTGTCGAGCAGGCGCCGGCGCTGGAACAGGCTAAGGCCGCCGGCATCCCGCTGGTTTCCTGGCATGCCGGACCGGTGATCGGACCTGACGAAAAGAGCGGCGTCTTCGCCAATGTCTCGACCGACGCCATGCAGGTCTCCACGGCTGCGGCCGACTGGGCCTACACCGATGCCAAGGGCAAACCCGGCGTCGTGATCTTCACCGATTCGACCTACGCCATCGCCATCGCCAAGGCCGACATGATGAAGGCCGAAATCGAGCGGCTGGGCGGCAAGGTGCTCGAATATGTCGACACGCCGATCGCCGAGACCTCGCAGCGCATGCCGCAGCTGACCACGTCGCTGCTGCAGAAATACGGCGATGCCTGGACGCACTCGCTGGCGATCAACGACCTCTATTTCGACTTCATGGGACCTTCTCTGGCCGCCGCCGGCAAGGCCGGCACGGACGCGCCGATCAATGTCGCCGCCGGCGACGGTTCGGAATCGGCCTATCAGCGCATCCGCGCCGGCCAGTTCCAGAAGGTGACGGTCGCCGAACCGCTCAACCTGCAGGGCTGGCAACTGGTCGACGAACTGAACCGCGCCATCGCCGGTGAAAAATGGTCGGGCTATCTGTCGCCGCTGCATGTGGTGACGGCCGACAATGTCGAGTTCGACGGTGGCCCGAAGAATGCCTTCGACCCCGAAAATGGCTACCGCGACCAGTACAAGAAAATCTGGGGCAAATAAGCACGCACCAAGGCGGGCGTATCACCCGATGCGCCCGCAAGCCGACAGACGTCACAAGCACACAATCAGGAAAGCCTCGCCATGATCATTCGCTACGCCCTCTTCGAAGGTGAAATCCATCCCGGACAAGAGAGCGAGTTCCGGCGCTTCGTCAGGGACCGGCTGGTGCCGCTCTGGACTCAGTTTCCCGGCGCTGAGGAAGTGCGCGTTCTCGACGGTACGGCGCGCGACGAAGGCGCGCCCACCTACGCGATGGCGCTGGCCATTCGCTATCGGGACATGGACACCTGCAACCGGGCGCTTCAATCCGACGTAAGATTTAAAAGCCGGGAGGTCACCGGTGAACTGCTGAAGATGTTCACCGGCCGCGTGCATCACCATGTTTTCGAGGCAAATGAGTACGCACCGGTCTGATTGAGATCTTGATCGGAAACGCTCCCATTGCTGCGATCAGCGAATGCCGGTATCGGGGGTTGCGTATCCAAGATTTAAACCTGCGGACCAGACGTCGCCCATTGGCCGCGGAACCATACGGTACGATGCGGAAGATCTCTGATTTTCTGCCCAAGGAAAATTCAATAAAATCAACGTTCTCGCTACATCCTCCGGACCCACCATGACCATTGATTTCGAAGCGAAAATGCACACAACCTGAGCGGTGACGGTACTTTTCGAGACGGCATACGCGCCCCGCCAGACGCCGTTGTGCTGCAAAAATCATCCGATTGTTCTCGATAGTTGGTGAAACCTCAAAATATTTTTTGTTGCGATTTTCTCTTTAAAATCAATAGCGTAATTTTCTGACGGTTCTAGTGTCGTTCTTTTCCGCGTTTCAGGAAATATTTGAAAGTGATTTCAATGGGTTATATGGTCTTTAAATAATCGAGTGGGAGTAGGGGGACCGGCGGCAATGGCAAAGGTTCGGCACGTAGCGTCTCCGCTAGTGTGCCTACGCCAATGACCCCTTACCGGCCTCGATCGCCTTTCCAAAACAATCTGACGGCACTGAAACGTGGCTGTGCGTGGATGTAAAGCGTCCTCTCAGCTGTGTAGAGCCTTGGCGTACAATGGCGTGCAAATAGGCGGGTTTGGGCAGATTGCCGGCTCTGAACTCGCTGGCCAGTCCAAACGTTGCGTCGGTGTAAGCAGGCGCTATGGACAGCGCTTGCAAAAATGCGCTCCGCGCAGCCGGCGGGTCATTGATACCCAGTTCGATGAAACCCAGCGGAACAAGCGCGTCGGTATTTGCCGGCTGAAGAGCAAGGACACGCTTCAGCAACCCGGCGGCTTCTTCGAAATGCTGTTCCTGCCGGGCTTGACGCCTAGCGCATAAAGACTATCGGCCGTTTGTCCATGTGCCGCAGTCGCGCAGCGGAGATACACAACCGTGTATCCGGCAAGTGCGACAAGCCGCTTCTGGTGCATCAGACCTTCCCGCCGCGGTTATGATGGCTTGGTGCGACATTCGTGCCTTGCCCCTTCTCCAGGTTTCTTGCCTGCCGTGGCGGAAACCGTGTGCTGAAATTTCAAGGAAAGAACAAGAAATACTTCACTTTTGAAATATTGTTTTCTAAACTATCAGATTTAAATATGCTTAAAAAAATAATATCCCATATACATGTTAGATGGTTGATAGTTATACTTGTTTTGACGGAAACGTATCCGTAGATAATAATATGTTTACCGATGTATACGCCTATGGTCCGTATTGTCACAAATTTTACATAAATATAGACTCGTCGCGGTTTCGTGATCGCCTTGCGCCCAAGAATTTTCGGATGTACGTTAGCTTGCGGTCAATTAGCCATAGATGATGTTTGAGGGGGCAAAATGAACATTTTGTCGAGGCCAGCTTTTTTTGAAGCATTTCAGAAGAGATTAGCCAGCAAAGAACAGACACCCGTCCCTGGCGTATTTGGCCGTTGGCTGGCAAGTTCGCTGTTGCGGCGCTCGCCGGGGCGAGCCCGACGGCCCAGCAAGACATCAGATTTGCCGAACCTGGCACTTGAAG
>NZ_RZPH01000618.1:0-3696 GCF_004022825.1 Mesorhizobium sp. M7A.F.Ca.CA.004.04.2.1 | reverse complement strand
GTTCTTCCTGGCGGGTATGTCGGGGTCGATGTGTTCTTCGTCATCTCGGGCTATCTCATCACCGGTCTGCTTGCCCGCATGGCGCTGCGCGACGGCCGCATCTCGCTGATGGCCTTTTATTCGCGGCGAGTGCGGCGACTGCTGCCGACTGCGATCCTGGCCCTTCTTGCCACGCTCGCCGGAACGCTGGTCTTCCTGTCCATGGCACGTTGGGAAGAGACGGCAATCCAGGTCGCTGCCAGTGCGCTCTATGTGCAGAACTGGCGGCTTGCCTGGTAGGCGGTCGACTATCTCGGCGCCGAGGAGGCGGCGAGCCCGGTACAACATTACTGGTCTCTATCCATCGAGGAGCAGTTCTATATCGTCTGGCCATTGCTGATGGTGGCAGGCCTTTGGCTGGCGCGCCGTCTCGGGCGGCCAGCGAAAGACGTATTCCTCGTGGGGCTGACCGCGGTTTTTGCCGGATCGCTGATCAGCTCGGTTGTCATCACCCGGAGCGATCCGGCCGCCGCTTATTTCGTAACCCATACCCGTCTGTGGGAGCTGGCGCTCGGTGGCCTGCTGGCGCTGACGGTCCATCGGTTCAGGGCAGGGCTGCCATTGCGCGCCGCAATGGCGATGACCGGTATTGGCGCCATCGGGTTTTCAGCGCTTTTCTTTTCCGCCTCGACGTCATTTCCTGGCGCTCTTGCCTTGCTGCCGACCTTGGGGACGGTGCTCATCATTGCCGCCGGCGGCATCAAACTGGGCCGGTTCGCGGACTTGATGCCAGCATCCTTTGCTATGTCGGCGACCGGTCGTATTCGATCTACCTCTGGCATTGGCCGCTGGTTGTTTTCTATTCGGCGCATCGCCCCGCGGCCGGGCTCCTTGCAGGTCTCGTGCTGATCGCCCTGACGCTGGCAATCTCGGATCTTTCCTACCGATATGTCGAACAGCGCTACCGGCAGCCGCGGTCGGATACGGAACGGAAACCTCTGGCCTATGCCACTGCCGCCGTTGCCGTCTGCGTGATGATGTCGGGTGGGCTCGGCTATGCGCTCGACAGGAAAGACGTCGATATCAGCCTGATCGGGACACCGAATTATCCAGGGCCGGCAGCGCTTCTTGCCAACGCTTCGGTTCCGCGCGACGTGCAACTGCTGCCATCCCTCGGCAAACTCAGGCGTGACGTACCGATCGTCTATCGACTGAAATGCCATCAGGAGCAGGACAGCACGCAAGCTGTGGGCTGCCAGCTCGGCGATCCCCAGGGAACCAGAACCATTGTCGTCGCAGGCGATTCACACGCAGCACAATGGATCCCGGCCATCGACAAGATTGCCAGGGACCGCAAGTGGAAATTGGTCACCTTCACCAAGGCTGCATGCCCTTTCACCCTTGCCGCGGTGACGGATGAAGGTAAGCCGTATGAGGCCTGCGCAACATGGCGCGACAACGTTCGCGCCGAGATCAGGAAATTGCGGCCAGACCTGATGTTCACCAGCCAGTCTCGCTATTCCGACACACCGGAGCCGGCAATGATCGACGGTTTGCGCAGCATCTGGAGCGACTTGAACAGAACGGGCGTGCGTATTATCGCCATTCGGAACACGCCTTTCGTCAAGTTCGATCCCGGTGATTGCCTGGCCGCCGATGCCGACAAATGCGTCAACGCGCGACAGGAGGTGGAGACGAGCGATGTCTTCGCCCTCGCCGCAGGGGCATTGCCGGGGGTCCGTGTCGTTGACATGAACGATGCCTTATGTGGCAAGGACAGCTGTTCGGCCGTGGTCGGCAACATCATCGTCTGGCGCGACCATCACCATATGACGGCCACCTATGCGCTGGCGCTGGCGCCCTATCTGGCGAAGGCGGCGGGTCTCTAGCGAGATATCAAGGCGTAGCGGCTTTTTCGCATCAACATCGTTGACCAACGCCAGGGCCGGCATTCGAACACGACTTAACCCGCCTTTAAACCGCCGCATCTACTCTTCAACCCGAACGCCATAGGCATCGGGGATATCAAGCACAGCGCATGGCGAACCGCAGAGACAGTCGCATCGAACCCAGTTTCGAGGGGCCGCCGCAGGCGCGGTCCTCGGCGGGTCTTTCGGTGAACGAGGAGGATCGCGTCGTGCCGAGCAATCGCAAAGCCTCCGCAAAACGCAAGCCGGCCAAAGGGAAATCGTCGCGGGCCAAGCGCGGCAGAAGCCGGCGCGGCCTGTTCGGTGTGCTCGGCCGGCTGTTCTACTGGTGCTTCGTGTTCGCCATCTGGGGCGGCATCGCGGTGGCCGGCATCGTCGTCTACTATGGCGCCAAGATGCCGGCGGCGACGACCTGGTCGATTCCCGACCGCGCCCCCAACATCAAGATCGTCTCGGCAGATGGCCAATTGCTCGCCAATCGCGGCATGAGCGGCGGCGAGGCCGTCGGCCTGCATGAGATGTCGCCCTATATCCCGGAAGCCGTCATCGCCATCGAGGACCGGCGCTTCTACTCGCATTTCGGCATCGACCCGATCGGTCTGTCGCGCGCCATGGTCACCAACGTGCTGGGCGGGCGTTTCTCGCAGGGCGGTTCGACGCTGACCCAGCAATTGGCGAAGAACCTGTTCCTGACACCCGACCGCACGCTGGAACGCAAGGTGCAGGAAGTGCTGCTGGCGCTGTGGCTGGAGCACAAGCACACCAAGGACCAGATCCTCGAAATGTACCTGAATCGGGTGTATTTCGGTTCCGGCGCCTATGGCGTCGAGGCCGCCTCGCGCCGCTATTTCGGCAAGAGCGCGCGCGACGTCACCCTGTCGGAAGCCGCATTGCTTGCCGGCCTGTTGAAGGCGCCGTCGCGGCTGTCCCCGGCACGCGATCCGAAGGCCGCCGAGGAACGCTCGCAACTGGTGCTTGCCGCCATGCGTGACGAGGGAAAGATCAGCGCCAAGGAAATGACCTCGGCAATGAGCGCGCCGGCAACGCGTGCGCCGTCCTACTGGACCGGCTCGGAGAATTACGTCGCCGACACCATCATGGAGGAATTGCCCGACCTGATCGGCGATGTGCGCGGCGACATCGTCATCGACAGCACCGTCGACCTCAACCTGCAAAAGCTCGCCGAACAGTCGATCCGCAGACTGATCGACGAGAGCGGCAAGAAGCTCAACGTCACACAGGGCGCGCTGGTGTCGATCGACGATTCCGGTGCGGTACGTGCCATGGTCGGCGGCTACGACTATTCGACGAGCCAGTTCGACCGTGCTTCGGAGGCACGTCGCCAGCCGGGCTCGGCGTTCAAGCCGTTCGTCTATATGGCCGCGCTCGAAGCCGGTCGCACGCCCGACAGCATCCGCAACGATGCGCCGATCAAGATCGGCAATTGGACACCCGACAATTACGGCGGCAAGTATTTCGGCAAGGTGACGCTGGCCACCGCGCTGGCCAAGTCGCTGAACTCGGTGGCGGCGCAACTGACCATGGAGGTCGGGCCGAACGCGGTTGTCGAGGCGGCGCACCGCATGGGCATCCAGTCCGACCTGATAGCCAACACCTCGATCGCGCTCGGCACTTCGGAAGTGACGCCGCTGGAGCTGACCTCGGCCTATGTCCCCTTTGCCAATGGCGGCTACAAGCCGGACATCCATTTCATCCGGCGCGTGACGACCACCGAGGGCAAAGTGCTTTACGACAGCGGCGGCGGCAGCGCGCCGCGCGTCGTCAAGCC
>NZ_RZPH01000617.1:0-3705 GCF_004022825.1 Mesorhizobium sp. M7A.F.Ca.CA.004.04.2.1 | reverse complement strand
AGCATGGAGAGCGTCACCGGGAAGAACGCAATGACCAGGATGAGGCCGATCTTGGGCGCCAGCCCATAGCCGAACCAGAGGATGAAGATCGGCGCCAGCGCGACTTTCGGCACGTTCTGGAACAGCACCACCAGCGGATACAGCGCGCGTCCCAACCAATCGAAGCGCACGATGACCAGCGCAATGGCAATGCCGACCACGACCGAGACCAGGAAGCCGAACAGGATCTCGCCCGCCGTCACCAGCGTCGCCTGCATCAGCGTGCCCCATTGCGCGACCAGCGACTTCGCGATCTCGGAAGGGGCGGGAATGATGAAAGCGGATATGGCAAAGATCCGCACGGCCGCTTCCCACAGCACGATCGTCACCAGCAGGAGGATGACCGCCGGCAGCCAACTGCCGGTCGCCGCACTCCAGCTGGAGGCGAGGCGCGGCTCGGAAAGGTCCGTGATGGGTTGGTCGCTCAAGACGCGCCTCCCGGTTGATGGCTGGAGCGCAGCATCGTTCGCAACTGGACCACCAGCCTGACGAACTCCGGATCTTCGGTGACCGACAGGTCGCGCGGATAAGGCAGCGCAATGTCGAGGCTCTCGGTGATCCGCCCCGGCTTGATCCCTAGCACGTGAACATGGCGCGACAGATGGATGGCCTCGTCGATGGAATGGGTGACGAGCACGATCGTCTTGCCGGTACGCTGCCAGATCTCCAGCAGCGACTGGCCCATCGAATCGCGGGTGATGGCGTCGAGCGCGCCGAACGGTTCGTCCATCAGCAGGACCGCCGGGTCGAGCGCCAGGGCCCGTGCGATGGCAACCCGCTGCCGCATGCCACCCGACAGCTCGTTTGGCCGCTTGTGGGCGCTGTCGCCCAGCCCGACCAATTCCAGCATCTCCTGCCCGCGCGCCCGCAGATCCGAGCGCGACAGCGATTTGTCGGCGATGCCGAGCAGCAGCGAGGCATTGTCGACGGCGTTTTTCCAGGGGAGCAGGTTGGCGTCCTGGAAGACGAGGCCGATCATCCGCTTGCGCGCAGCCTCGATCGGCGCGAGCCCGGCGATCGAAACGCTGCCCTGGGTCGGCTGCACCAGCCCGGCCAGCACCTTGAGCAAAGTGCTCTTGCCGCAGCCGGAAGGGCCGATAAGGGAAACGAACGATCCCTTTGGCACCGAAAGATCGATGTTCCTGAGGATCAGCTGCCGGGCGATGACCACCGAAACGCCTTTGGCGGAGATCAGATCGTCATGGCGGATATGGGCCGGCCTGTCGCCGGCGGCTCGGATGGTTTCAATGCGCATGGCTTGCCGCCCCGCGTGCTGTTTTCTGCCGCACCCGCACCATCTTGATGGCGAAGGCGCCCTTCACACAAACAGCCGACCGGTGGAACTCCTCGAACCGGCCTGCCCTCTGCGCACCATGTGACATTGGCTACTCCCGGCCTTCCAGGATGCGCCGCACCGCGACGAGCTTGCGCGCCCGTTCACCTTGCAGCGCTTTTGTCTGCTCGGGCGTGTAGGCAAACATGCCCTCGCCCGACTTGATGCCGAACTTCGACGCGGCCGTCTTCTCCAGCACCATCGGCGCGACATCGTCACGGTTGGAGAGATCGGCATTCAGGAAGGACGAGACGGATTTGTAGATATCCAGCCCCGCCATATCGAGCAGCGCCATCGGGCCGATGACGGCAATCTTGTAGCCGATGCCCCAGGATACGCAGGTGTCGAGGTCTTCCGGCTCGATGACGCCGCGCTCGACAAGATCGACCGCCTCGCGCAGCAGCGCATAGAGCACGCGGTTCTCGACGAAGCCTGGAACGTCCTTCTTCACCACCACCGGCAGCAGGCCGATCGAGCGGATGAGATCGCGGATAACAGTCACGGTTTCAGGCGCGGTCTTTTCGCCGCCGATCACCTCGATCATCGGGATGATGTGCGGCGGGTTCGACCAGTGCATGCCGACCATCCGCTCGGGTTGCGAGATATGCGCCTGCAGCTTGGTGATCGGGATGCCCGACGTGTCGGAGGCGACGATGACAGACGGGCCGATCAGCGGATCGATGTCGCGATAGGTCTGCGCCTTGATGTCGATATTCTCGGGCACGTTCTCGATCACCAGTTCGGCGCCATCGACGGCCTCGGCGATCGTCTCGACGAAACGCACGCTGCCGGCGCCAGTCCCGGGCGCCTTGATGTCGAGACGGTCGAGCACGCCGCCGGCGAGATCGAGCATGCCGCGGGCGCGCTCGATTGCCCCTGGCGAAACATCATACGCCGTCACATCGAGCCCGCCGCGCGAAAGCCGCGCGGCGATGCCTGGACCCATCGTTCCCAGTCCGATGAGAGCGGCGCGCTTGATCATCATGCCGCCTTTGCGGGAGCAGCAGTGGTTGCCGCCTTGAAAGCCGGCCGGGCGGCGATTGCGGCCACCCAGCGCTCCAGATTGGGCATCGACGGCCGGTCGATCTTGAAGTCGACGCAGCGCTTCAGGATCGGCGCGCAGGCAATGTCTGCAAGGGTCAGCTTGCCGAGCGCCAGGAAGTCCTTGCCGGCCAGGTGGCCGTCGACGATCTTGAGCTGCGCGACAAGGTCCTTCACTTGTTCCTTGTATTCGGCGGTCTGTTCTTCGGGCGTGAGCTTGGCGCCCTTGAAGGCCGCCAGGTAGCCCGGATTGACCGCAGCCAGCAGGAAGTCCATCCAGCGCTCGACCTCGGTCTTTTCGGCCGGCGTGGCGCCATTCAACTGTTCGCCGCCGAATGCCGCGAGATAGCGCAGGATGGTGTTGGACTCCCAGATCACGGTGTCGCCGTCGACCAGCGTCGGCACCTTGGAGGTCGGGTTGAGCGCCTTGTATTCCGCCGTCTGCGTGTTCTCGAACTGGCGGCCATAATCCTCGCGCTTGTAGGAGGCCCCCAGCTCTTCGAGCATGAAGAGCACCTTCTGGACGTTGCCTGATGTCTGGCGGCCTAACAGCTTGTACATGTCGTCTCCTCGCTAGTGTCCAAGGCCTACTTGCTCGCCGGCAGCGGCTTGTAGACGATGGCGTCCATTTCGATCTTGGTGTTGATGACGGCCTTTGCCTCGACGGTCGTGCGTGCCAGAACGGCGTCGCCGATCCCTTCGAGGAACGCCTTGTTGTAGCGGCCGAAATCGCGCGTATCCTCGAGATAGGTGGTGATCCGCACGACATCCGACAGCGTCGCGCCTTCATGCGCGATGACGCGTGCAATGGTCTTCAGCGTCGCCAGCGTCTCTTCCTCGATCGTGCCGCTGATCACGTTGTTGTTCTCGTCCTTCGGCACCTGGCCCGAGACGAAGATGAAATCGCCCGCACGCACCGCCGGATGAAACGGCAGGTTCGGGTTCTTGTTGCCGATGGCGTAGTGGCTGGCGGATTTTCGCGTGCTGTCGCTCAACATACCCCCCTAGAGAACGCTGGTTTCGATGATGTCGACGCCGCGGATGCGATCGATCAGGTAGACGATGCCGCGGTCGTCGATGGTCACGTCGTTGGACGAGGAACGCTCCGCCCCCTCCGGCGCGTCGGGCATGAAATGGCCGACTTCCTTTGGCGCGAACGGATCGGCGATGTCGACGAGGCGCAGCCCCTGCGCGAACCATGCAAACGGAATGACGGTTCCATTGAACCGCTCGGAGGGCTGGTGGCAGCCGGTCATCGGCGGTTTGGGGGGGCCCTCCGGGGGGGGGGCCGG
>NZ_RZPH01000616.1:0-3710 GCF_004022825.1 Mesorhizobium sp. M7A.F.Ca.CA.004.04.2.1 | reverse complement strand
AGCTGGCGATCGCCCGCCTGGTGCTGTCCAGCCGCGAGCGCGTGGTGACGATCGGCGCGCGCGAGAACGGTATGTTCGTGTGTACATTGAGGAACCCGAACGAAGTACGCGGCACGGCTGAATATTTCGGCAACATCCCGGCTGGCAAGCCCGACCCCGAAATGCTGCAGCTCGCCGAGGCGCTGATCAAGCAGAAGGAAACCACCTTCGATCCGAAGAATTATGAGGACCGCTACGAGGCGGCACTCATGACGATGATCCGCGAGAAGCTGAAAGGCCACAAGCCGATCATCGCGGCGGCACCCGAGCGCGGCAATGTCATCAACCTGATGGATGCGCTGAAGGCCAGCCTGTCGCAATCGAAGCCGCCGGCCAAATCGAAAAGCAAGGCCGACGAGGTTGCCAAGCCCGCCGCGAAGAAGGCGGCAGCGGGTGGTGCTGCTGAAAATCCGTTGAAGGCCAATCTGCTGAAGGCGGTCGGCAAGAGCAAGAAATGACGGCACCGACCGGCGCTGTTTTCGGCACGATAGGCGCGCTGGCGGCTTTTCCGCTCAGGCTGGCTGCGCGGGAAGTGGAACGCCAGCACGGCCAGCTGCGGCGCGGTATCACCAGGCGCACCACGCATGTCGTCTTCGGCCGGACACTTCTCGCCAGGGCAGGCCTCGTCAAAAACGGCGATGCCGGGATCGAGCGCAGTGTCGCCGCCGAGCGCGCGGCCGGTCGAACGCTGATCAGCGAGAACGGATTCCTGCGCCTTCTCGGACTGATGAAGACACCGGAGGCGTCTTCGCTGTCGCGGCAATCGCTGATCGATCAGTCGCGGCTATCAGGCTCCGACCTCGATTTTTTGTCGCTGTTCGATGCGTTCGAGCATGACACAGAACCTTATTCCTTCCGCGACCTGATCCTGGCGCGCAAATATGCCGGGCTCATCGCCGGCGGCGCGACATGGGCGGCGATCGCGCGCTCCGTCCACCGCTCCGGCCCGGTGGCGTCGCTGACCGCCAAGTCGCTCAATGTCGGCTCGCAGCATGGGCGCGCCGACGCGATCTATCTCGAAGGCGGCCAGAGCGAACTCGATGGGCAGTTGCTGTTCGATCTCGGAACAGCCGGGGCAGAGGGTGACGACACGCTGGAGGAGCTGTTCGCCGAGGCGGAAGCGGCGGAGGAGCAGGGCGACCATGATGGGGCCGCCGCGCTCTACCAGCGCTGTCTCGCCATCGATCCGAGCGATGCGATTGCCGCCTTCAACCGCGCCAACTGCCTGCGCGCCGGCGGCCACGCGGTGGACGCCGCGCATGACTATATCAATGCGATAAAACTCGACCCGGCCTTCGTCGAGGCGTGGTTCAACCTGGCCGGACTGATGAGCGAGCAAGGTCGCGAAGCCTCGGCGCGAAGGCACCTGCAGAAGGCGATCGCGCTCGACAAGACCTATGCCGATCCGGTGTTCAACCTTGCGAGGTTGGAGTTCGACGCGGGCAATCTGCTAGAGGCGCGGCAGCTGTGGGTGCGCTATCTCGAACTCGACGCGGATTCGGAATGGGCGCGGGTTGCAGCCAAGGGCGTGCAGTTCGTGGATCTGCAGCTGGCGCGGACGGCGGGGTGAGCATGATTGGCAAAGGCCGCCATGACAGCCAATCTCCCCCCTTGCGGGGGAGATGTCCGGCAGGACAGAGGGGGGCGCTGTCCCGCCAACAGATCGGCCAATTTTGGCGCGTGTTCCCGCACGCAAGCATGACCGAAGGCTGGCATTCCTTCACGCCCCCCTCTGCCCTGCCAGGCATCTCCCCCACGAGGGGGGAGATCAGCAGCGTCGCCGTCGCGCCGGACATCACAGCATGACCCACTTCCTCTTCGACGGTCCCGACACCGCGCCCACCACCATCCTGCTTGCCCATGGTGCGGGCGCGTCGATGGATTCGCCTTCGATGACCGCCACCGCCAAGGCGCTGGCCGCGGCCGGCTTACAGGTCGCGCGCTTTGAATTCCACTACATGGCTGCCCGCCGCTACGGCCACCGCAAACCGCCGCCGCGGGCCGAGACGGTAAATCCGGAATATATCAAGGCGACAGCCGACCTCAGGGCAAAGGGCGTGACGGGACCGCTGATCATCGGCGGCAAGTCGATGGGCGGGCGCGTCGCCTCCATGGTCGCCGACGAGATGTTTGCCAAGGGCGAGATTTCAGGGCTGGTCTGCCTCGGCTATCCCTTCCATCCGCCGGCCAAGCCCGAGCAATTGCGCACCAAACACCTTGCCGATCTGAAGACGCCGACGCTGATCTTCCAAGGTACCCGCGACGAGTTCGGCACCAGGGACGAGGTTGCGACTTATGACCTTTCCGATCGCATCGAGGTCATCTGGCTGGAGGACGGCGACCACGATCTCAAGCCTCGCAAGAGCATCTCGGGATTTTCGGCGGCCGACCATCTGAAGATGCTGGCCGAGACGGTCAAGGCGTGGTCGGGTCGGATCGCTTCCTGAAGCGATGAAGATCGCCTCCTTCAACATCAACAACATCAACAGCCGGCTTGAAAACCTGCTGGGATGGCTGGCTGTGGCAAAGCCCGATGTCGCCTGCCTGCAGGAGCTGAAGGCGCGCGACATGCAGTTTCCACGCTCGGCATTGGCGGCGGCCGGCTATGGCGCGGTGTGGAAGGGCGAGCCGACGTGGAACGGTGTTGCCATCCTGGCACGGGGCGCCGAGCCAGTGCTGACCCGCGATGCCTTGCCCGGCGATGATGCCGACAGGCAGAGCCGTTATATCGAGGCGGCGGTGAACGGCATCATCGTCGCTTGTCTCTATGCGCCGAACGGCAATCCTCAGCCCGGTCCGAAATTCGCCTACAAGCTCGCCTGGCACGCGCGGCTGGAGGTGCATGCCGAACAGTTGCTCGACACCGGCCTGCCGGTGGTGCTGGCCGGCGACTACAACATCGTGCCCGAGCCGCGCGATATCTACGCCACCCGCTCCTATGACGACAACGCGCTGGTGCAGCCGGAAAGCCGGGCGTCGTTCCAGCGCCTGCTCGACCAGGGTTGGCTTGATGCCCTGCGCAAGAAGCATCCGAAGGAAACGCTTTACACATTCTGGGACTATCGCCGCAACCGCTGGCCGCGCGATGCCGGCCTCCGGCTCGATCACATCCTGCTGTCGAAGAAACTGGCACGCCGCCTGACCGCCGCCGGCATCGACCGCGACGTGCGCGGCGAGGACGGCGCCAGCGACCATGCGCCGGTGTGGGTGGAATTGAAGTAGGCGACTGCTTTCATTGCGTCGCGCTTGAACGGGTCCCTGCAACGCGCTTAAAGTCCTTTGTCTTGATGCAAGTTGCTGTCCCAATCCGGGTTCGCTTTTGGCCGACATGCAATAACCCTGTCGGCAAAGTACTCCAACGCAGCCGGATCGCCCGTGAACGCAACCCCCCACGAGATTTGTGAATCGAGGCTCCATGCCTGACTTGGGCGCTGTCGAGATACTGGCCGCTGCCATTGTGGTGCTTGCGGCTGCTGTCATGTCCTGGCTGCTGTGGCGGAAGCGCAGCCGCCGCAAGGGACGGCGGCAGACCAATCCGGCTGCCGACTATGCCGTCCGTACCGAATGGAACGCCGGCGGGGGTATGCTCAATTACTCATCCTTCGTCTATTTCGATGTCGATCGCGACGGCAAATACGGCGCCGGAGACCGGCCGATGGCCGGGATCATGG
>NZ_RZPH01000615.1:0-3718 GCF_004022825.1 Mesorhizobium sp. M7A.F.Ca.CA.004.04.2.1 | reverse complement strand
GCAGCCCATGATACGTCCCTGCAGATCAATATCGCTCAACGGGCGGTTGCGCCAGATGCTAAGTGGCGTATATATCGCCGAAAACCGGTTTCTCCCGATAAGGTGATGAAATCGTTGTCCGTTGTCTGGTTCAGAGCAAGATTTTCCTGGTGCATCCGCGCTGAAAGGCTCGCATGACTTGTATATTGCAACATGGCAGTCTGGGCATGTCAGGTTGCGGCCACGTGTGTGCAGTGCACAACAATGGTTTTCTAAGGATTGGTAACGTATAATCACACAATGTGATCATAGCGCCCTGGCCAATTGTGGCATGACGTGCCGGGGAAGAAACGTCGAGGAAGCTGACTAGCATGGCAGGGAATTATTTCGGCACGGACGGCATTCGCGGACGCGCCAACAAGTTTCCGATGACGGCTGAAATCGCTATGCGGGTCGGCATGGCCGCCGGCCTTTCCTTCCAGCGCGGCAGCCATCGACATCGTGTCGTGCTCGGCAAGGACACCAGGCTTTCCGGCTATATGATCGAGAATGCCATGGTCGCCGGTCTTTGTGCCGCCGGCATGGACGTGTTCCTGCTCGGCCCGATCCCGACGCCGGCTGTCGCCATGCTGGTGCGTTCGCTGCGCGCCGATATCGGCGTCATGATCTCGGCCTCGCACAACCCCTATTACGACAACGGCATCAAGCTGTTCGGACCCGACGGCTACAAGCTCTCCGACGAAATCGAGGAGCGCATCGAGAGCATGCTCGACAAGGATATCGAACTGGCGCTCGCCGATTCCGACGGGCTTGGCCGCGCCAAGCGCGTCGACGGCGTGCATGACCGCTACATCGAATTCGCCAAGCGCACCTTGCCGCGCTCGATGTCGCTCGCCGGCTTGAGGATCGTTGTCGATTGCGCCAATGGCGCGGCCTACAAGGTGGCGCCCGAGGCGCTGTGGGAACTGGGCGCCGAAGTCGTCGCCATCAATGTCGAGCCCAACGGCTTCAACATCAACAAGGAATGCGGCTCGACCCATCCGGCCGGCCTGCAAAAGAAGGTGCACGAAGTGCGCGCCGACATCGGCATCGCGCTCGACGGCGACGCCGATCGTGTCGTCATCGTCGATGAAAACGGCGCGATCGTCGATGGTGACCAGATCATGGCGCTGATCGCCGAATCCTGGCACCAGAGCGGGCGGCTTGCCGGCGGTGGTGTCGTCTCAACCGTGATGTCCAATCTGGGCCTCGAACGCTTCCTCGGCGACATGAAGCTGCAATTGCACCGCACCAAGGTCGGCGACCGTTATGTCGTCGAGCATATGCGTGCGCATGGCTTGAATGTCGGCGGCGAACAGTCGGGTCATATCGTGCTGTCCGACTTTTCGACGACCGGCGACGGCCTGGTCTCGGCGCTGCAGGTGCTCGCCTGCATCAAGCGGCAGGGGCGGCCGGTCAGCGAACTGTCGAAGAAATTCGAACCCGTGCCGCAACTCCTGAAGAACGTCCACATTTCCGGCGGCAAGCCGCTTGAGGAGGCGCCGGTCAAGGCCGCCATCGAAGACGCCCGCAACCGCCTCGGCAAGACCGGACGGCTGGTTATCCGGCCATCAGGGACAGAGCCGCTGATCCGCGTGATGGCCGAAGGCGACGACCCGCAACTGGTCGAGTCCGTGGTCAATGGCATAGTGGACATCATCTCGGAAACGCGCAGCGCCGCTTGATCCCAGCGCGTCCAGCAGGACGTGGATCTGACAACCAGGCGCGCCGCGCTCCCTTAACCGGTCCAAGGCCCGCCCCTCGGCGGGCTTTTTCTTGTCAGCCGCCACTTTGTTCGGTGTCCGTAAATCTCGCGCCTATCCCTAGAAGTTTCGAGATTCGTGGTTAAGCAACAGGGTTAAACGCCTTTTAACCTTTGCAATTCATTATCCACGACTGAAAGCCAATCGCATTTCGGGCGGGTTCGCCGTTCCGAGCTTCTCAGGGGTGACAAGCATGTTCAAGACAGCAAGAAAGGCCCTGCTCGCCTTCCTGTTCGCAGGGTTGGCAGGGCCGTTGTTCGCGGCCGATCTGCCGGAGCCGATGGTTGAAGAGGCTCCGCCTCAGGCCATCTACGAGCAGCCGGTCGAGGTCGGCGGCTGGTATATCCGCGGCGATATCGATTATCACAAGTCGACCGTGCGCGGCATCGACTATATGACCTACACCGTCGATCCCTGTAACTGTACGGTCACGCCCGGCACCAGAAGTTTCGATTTCGGCAAGCTCAAGGGCGGTTTCTCGCTCGGTGCCGGCGTTGGTTACAAGATCAACGACCACTTCCGGACCGACCTGACGGCCGACTATTGGTTCAAGTCGAACTTCAACGGCGGCACCTCGGACATCAACGGTACTTCGACCGAAGTATCGAAGATGAGCGCCCTGCTGCTGCTTGCCAACGCCTATGTCGATCTCGGCACCTACCATGGCATCACGCCTTACGTTGGCGCCGGCATCGGCGGCGCCCGCGTCAAGTGGGATGATGTCTATGACCCGAACACCACCGAGTTCAATCCCGGCAGATCAAGCTGGCGTTTCGCCTACGGTCTGATGGCCGGCGCTTCGTACTGCCTGACCGACAAGATCATTCTCGATGCCGGCTACCGCTTCTCCCATATTCAGGGCGGCCGCATGTTCGACTGGAACATCACCAGCTCCGGTCCCGGCTTCGATCGTGGCATCAACACGCACGAAGTGCGCGGTGGCCTGCGCTACCAGTTCGGTGGCAGCAACGGTTGCGCCGCGCCGGTCGTGGCCTACCAGCCCGAACCCGAGCCGATCTACACCAAGTAACAGCATCTACATTACTTGCATTCTTCACAAACCGCCCGGCCTCAGCCGGGCGGTTTTTCGTTGGGCCGCCTGGAATCGACAGGGGAAATGAATTCGCTAACGCTCTGTTAGCCTTAACCGGCACTTAACCACTATGGTTAACAATGCTCCTTGAAACGATGGCTGCCGCTGCGATTGCGGGCTGCGCCAAATTCGGGAGTCGGGGACCATGAAACTTACATCGCGTATGGCGCTGGCGCTCGGTGCACTGGCCTTCCTGCCGCTGACGCCGGTGC
This sequence comes from Mesorhizobium sp. M7A.F.Ca.CA.004.04.2.1, assembly GCF_004022825.1. Classification (NCBI taxonomy): domain Bacteria; kingdom Pseudomonadati; phylum Pseudomonadota; class Alphaproteobacteria; order Hyphomicrobiales; family Phyllobacteriaceae; genus Mesorhizobium; species Mesorhizobium sp. M7A.F.Ca.CA.004.04.2.1. Next base: position 632 of record NZ_RZPH01000615.1, on the reverse strand, counting down.
ACGCGGCCGACTACGATCCGCCGATCTATGTCGACCAGGCGCCCGACTACGTCCCGGTCGAGGTCGGTTCCGGCTGGTATCTGCGCGGCGACGTCTCCTATCTGGCGCAGAAGAGCTTCGACAATCATGATTTCGCCACCGAAACCGCAGCCTTCAGCGACAAGGAAGATCCGATCTTTGCCAGCATCGGCTTCGGCTACCATTTCAACGACTATCTGCGCGCCGACCTCAATCTCGGCTATCTGCCCGGCAACGAGATCGGCGTCGGCTATGACGATTCAGCGACTGCCGCAGAGCCGACCGTGGCGTCGGCATCCCTTAAGAACTACGCCTTGTCGGGCATACTCAACGGCTATGTCGATCTTGGCACCTATGTCGGCATCACACCCTATCTCGGCGCCGGTATCGGCATCGTCCGCAGCAAGCGCACCCTGTCGGCAAGCTATTTCACCGACAATGGCGACGACACGGACGATTTTGCTGTAAGTGACAGCAAGACCCAGTACTCGCTGGCCTACACGCTGAATGCGGGCCTCGCCTATCAGGTATCGAAGAACGTTTCCGTCGACCTGGGCTATCAGTATTTCTCCGCCCCGGACGCCGAATATGTAGCCGCCGAGAGCCTAGATTCC
>NZ_RZPH01000614.1:0-3720 GCF_004022825.1 Mesorhizobium sp. M7A.F.Ca.CA.004.04.2.1 | reverse complement strand
GCGGTAGTCGGGGTCGCCGGCCTGGCGGCCTGAATCGACGACCTCGGCGAAGGCCATCGCCTGCTGCGTTGATTTAGGCACATTGCGCAGTCGTTCCACGATCGCCACCAGATCGACATCGTCGCCTGGCTTCGACGTGGCCTCTTCGCGTTTTGCGGTGCCGGGGAGCAGGTCACTCGGCAGTTTTTCGAACTTCAGCCGCATGGTCGTCGCCACGCCTTCGCCGAAGGCGATGGCTTCGCGCTGGCCCATGGAGGACAGGAAGGCAAGCGTCGAGGCGGAAGAGTCGGCAATCGCCGAGCGGATGATCGCCTGGTCCTGCTCATTGGCAAGCCGCATGGCGAAGAAGGTCGAGCATTGCGAAAGGATGGTCGGGTCGAGCTCGCCCGGGCGCTGGGTGACGACGCCGAGATAGCAGCCATATTTGCGGCCTTCCTTGGCAATGCGCGACAGCGCGTGCCTTGTCGGCGCGAAGCCGAGGCGCGGGTCGGCCGGCATATAGCGGTGCGCCTCTTCGCACAAAAACAGCAACTGCAGCTTGCCCTCGCTCCACAGAGCGAGGTCGAAGGCCAGGCGCGCCAGCACCGAGCAGACCGAATTGACCACTTCCGACGGCATGCCGGCCATCTCGAAGCAGGTTACCGGGCGGCCATGATGCGGCACGCGGAAGATGTTGCCGATCGTCTCGTGGATGGTGTCCTCGATCAGGCGCGAGTTGAACATGAAGCGGTAGCGTGGATCGGCGGCCGCCGATTCGATGCGCGTCTTCAGCGATTTGAGCGTCGGGCGATCGGTCTTGCTTTCGAGCATGCCCATGCGCTCATCGATCTGCTTGAGCAGGTCGGCGATGCGGTAAGGCACCGGCGTATCGGCGGTCAACGCATCGCTGCCGCGCCTGATATATGAGCCCGAATTCGGGTTGCGGTAGAGATTCTTGGCGGCCGGGATAAGGTCGCGCAAGGCGTCGATTTCTTCCGGCTCGGTCTCGCGGCCCCGGAACAGCACCTCGGCGAATTCCTCGAGCTTGAACATCCAGAACGGCAGATCCAAGGTTTTGGAATCGACCCTGACGCAGTATTCGGGCAGCGATGCAGCGAACTCGTTGTGCGGGTCGAGGATCAGGATGCGCAGGTCGGGCCGTGCGGCGATCGACTTGCGCAGCAGCAGCGAGACGGCGGTGGATTTGCCGACGCCGGTCGTGCCGACAATGGCGAAGTGACGCGCCAGCGTATCGTCGATGGCGATGTTGGCGGCGATCGTCTCGTCCTGCGCTAGCGTGCCGATCGTGATCGAATGACGCCCGGCGAGGTCATAGACCGCCTGCAGGTCGCGGGTGCGGATCCGATGCGCAACGGCGCCGATATGCGGATAGGTGGTGATGCCGCGATCGAAGACCGGTTTGCCGCCGGGCTCTGCTCCGTCACGGACTTCGCCGATCAGCTCGATGCTGACCTCGATGGCGTTCTGGCCCTCATTGCTCCAGGCGCGGTCCGACTTGCCGATTGCGTAGACCAGGCCGACGGTTCGCGTCGATCCGAGATTGATGGAAATCATCTTGCCGACCGTCCACAGGCCGGTCACCGCGCCGTCGGCGTCATTCGCATAGGCGCTGATGGTGGCGCGCGCGCCATCGCATTGCACGACATTGCCGAGGATGCGCTTGTCGTTCTGCTCTGCGTCGCGGCGCTCCTGCGATGTCGGTTCTCCAACGGAGGCTTCGCGTTCGACATACATGGACAGGCCAATCCCCATTTCCCTGGAGCATCGATCCTACCCGAATGGGGTTAAGGCCCGATGATGTCGGATGGTGTAGAGAGCATTAAAGGGCTCGTGAAAATTGTCGCCAGCCGGCTCTTCTCCGGCGTCTATTTTTCGCTATAATAGACATATGGATGATATAGCGAACGACATTTCCTCGACGATCGGCCGCAGAATACACGCCGAAAGGACCGTGCGCGACTGGTCCCTGGCCGAACTCGCGGAGCATTCCGGCGTCTCGAAGGCGATGCTCAGCACGATCGAGCGGGGCAAGACCAGCCCGACGGCGGCGCTTCTGGTGCGCATCGCGTCGGCCTTCGGCATGACGCTGTCGACCTTGATCGCGCGCGCGGAATTGCAGGGCGGCGGGATATTGCGCGAGGCCGACCAGCCGGTGTGGCGCGATCCCGACACCGGCTATGTCAGGCGGCATCTTTCGCCGGCTGGCGATATGCCGCTGGAACTGATCAAGGTGCATCTGCCGGCGGGCGCCAAGGTCAGTTTTCCGGCCGCTTCATACGCCTTCATCAAGCAGCAGATATGGCTGATTTCCGGGCGGCTCGAATTCATCGAAGGTGAGACAGTGCACAAGCTTGTATCAGGCGACTGCCTGGCGCTCGGGGCGCCGTCGGACTGCACCTTCCACGCCCTCGAGCCCGGCGCCGACTATCTCGTCGCGCTGGTCAGGGGCTGACACAATGGCAAGAAGACCAAAGCGCTCCCACAATGGGGGGCCGCCTCTCGATGAGTACAAGGGCCCGCCATGGGGCAAGGGCGATCCCTACATCTTCCTTGCCTGGCAGGCCGCTCATGCCAAGGCGTGGAAGGCGCCGAGCCACGAGGTGATGCTGCTGCGCATGGACAGAGCCGAGCGGCTTGGCCTGACCTATGAGGAGTACACGCTCGAGATACTCGAGCGCGGGCGGCATCTCGGGCACGAAGACGCCGACCGCATCAGCGCCATCAAGGCGGCGCGAAAGCGACGCCGCGCGCACCGTCTGGACTGACAGCAATGCGCCCGCTTCTATTGCAATCACAGGATATCCTGCACATGAACTCGATCGAGATCGCACCCCTGAACCCGACTGCCGAAACGCAGGACATGCTGGCCGAATTGCTGGTCGCAACGGTGGCGGCCGGCGGTTCGGTCAGCTTCATGCATCCGTTGGCGCCGCAGGCGGCAAGGACGTTCTGGGAGAAGTCGCTGGCCGCGGCGGCAAGGGGCGAAAGATCGGTGCTTGGCGCCTGGGACGGCAAAAACCTCGTCGGCACCGTGACCTTGCTGCTCGATTGTCCGCCCAACCAGCCGCACCGGGCCGAGATCGCCAAGCTGATGACATCAGTCGATTACCGGGGCAGGGGTGTGGGAACGCGCCTGATGCGAGCCGCCGAGAGCCTCGCCCTGGAGAAGGGCCGCACGCTGCTGGTTCTGGACACGGCGACCGAGGAGGGCGCCTCAGGCCTCTATGAGCGGTTGGGCTTCACGCTGGCCGGTGAGATACCGGACTATGCCCTGAAGCCGCATGGCGGGCTGACCGGCACGTTGATCTACTGGAAGCGGATCGGGCCAATCTCATAACCAGTCATGCCGGCGCGGAGAGGCGCAGGAGCAGCCATTGGCGGAAATCCTGTTCGGCTCCGGTCAGGCGTGCTGTCGACGCCCTGGTCAGGAAATGCCCCGATGTGCTGGAAAGTTCATAGTCGGAAAGCCTGACCAGCGTCTTGCTGTCGAGCGCCGCATCGACCAGCGGCCGCGAGCCCAAGAGCACGCCGGCGCTGGCGCTCGCCGCCTCCATGGCGGTGACGAAACTGTCGAAGCGGTGCGATCGTCTGGGATGGCCAGCCAGTCCAGCGGCGGCGAACCATTCCGCCCACATCTCGCGCGCGCCGGCGACCAGAAGCAGCGGCAGGGAAGGCCAGTCGTCGTCGCCGGCGAGCGCAGGTGCGGCCACCGGCACGAGC
>NZ_RZPH01000613.1:0-3733 GCF_004022825.1 Mesorhizobium sp. M7A.F.Ca.CA.004.04.2.1 | reverse complement strand
ATCCTGCTCGGCGCCATCATCGTCGACGGCATCATCAACCCACGTGACGAACAGACCGCCCAGCAGGGTGACATTTAGTACCTGAACTGCGGCGGACGGTTGGGGCCGGCCGCTGATAACAAAACCAAACCAGAGGATGTGACATGAAACTGATCAGAACACTCATGGCAGCGGCCACGGCGCTTGCCGTTACCGCCTTCGTGGCGCCAACCTTTGCCGCCGACGATCCTGGCCCGGCGGCTTACGCACAGGCGCTCAAGGGCAAGCGCGTCATGCTGGTGCCGATGGCGATGGGTTTCGACCTGGCACAGGGCTGGACGCATTTCCTGAAGAAGGAAGTCGAAGCCTGGGGCGGCACCTTCGAGACACGCGATCCGAACTGGGTCGTCGACGCCGGCGCGCAAGCGATCACCGACGCGATCTCGTCGGACACCAGGCCGGATGTGCTGATCATCCATTCGCCGGACCTCAATTCCTATGCCAAGCTGATGAAGAAGGCGCAAGCCGCCGGCACCTATGTGATTTTGGTCGACAATCCGGCCAATTTCCCCGCCGACGCCTTTGTCGGCAGCGACTGGGACCGGCTCGGCCAGCTCGAGGCCGAAGCGGCGATCAAGGGCTGCGGACCGAACTCCTCCAAGAAGCTCGGTTTGGTGCAAGGCGACCAGGCCAATTCGTCGAGCCTCTACCAATATGCCGGCATCATGAAGGTGCTGGACAAGAACCCCGACTTCAAGGTGGTGGCCAAGCCGGATTCCAACTGGGACGCGACCACCTCGCGCAACGTGACGACGACGATGCTGCAGCAGAATCCCGACATCTGCGCCATCATCGATTTCTGGGACGGCGATGCCACCGGCGCGGCTGCCGCGATCCGCGACGCCAAGCTCGACGGCAAGGTGTTCCTGGTCACCACGGGCGGTGGCGAGAAGGCGGCCGATTGCGACAAGCTGCAGGACGGCACCTATGGCGCTGTGGTGATGACCGATCTTGCCCGTCAGTCGGGCGACATGAACGCCATCATCAAGTTCCTGCTGCAGAGCGGCCAGCCGGCCGGCACCTCGCACACCTACATCTACACGCTGGAGAAGGCGACGACCAAGGCTGACCTGAAGCCCGATAGCTGCTGGGACCTGAAGGCACTGCAGGCAGAAGCGGCGGCGAAGTAAGCCAAGCCTCTTCAATCCATATCGATGAGGTGGTCGGATTGCCTGGCCACCTCTTTGTCTTTTCTCTTGCAGCAGTGACCTGATGTCCTTTCGCGAACGCCTCCAGTCCTGGCGCTACAATCTCGTGCCCGACCATGTCGTCGGTGAGATCCTGACCAAGCGCTGGACCGACAACGCCATTCCGTTCCTGGCGCTGGTGGCGACGCTGGCAACCTTCGGCTCGCTCATCCCGGGCTTCTTCAAGCTGACGGCGCTGCAGGATTCGACCCGTCAGCTCGGCGAATTCTCGCTGATCGTCACCGGCATGACGGTGGTCATGCTGGGCGGCGGCATCGACCTGTCGGTCGGTTCGATCTTCGCGCTCTCCTGTTTTTCCGCGGTCTATGTCTTCTTCATCCTCGATCAGTCCGTGTGGCTGGCGCTTGCCGCATCGATCGCCACAGGATTGCTGTTCGGTGCGATCAACGGCTATCTGGTCGGCTATTTCAGGCTGCGCGCCTTTCTCACCACGCTGGTCACCTTCATCTTCGGCCGCGCGCTGTTCGACATCCTGGTCACCACTTATGCCGCCGATGTGCAACTTTCCGGCGCCACCTCGGACGTGCTGGATTTCATCGGCGACGGCACCTTCTGGGGGCTGTCGGTCTCGGTGTGGCTGGCGATCATCCTGGCCATCGTCACCCATATCGCGCTGACCCGTTCACGGCCGGGCTGGCACGTGCTGGCGGTCGGCGGCTCCAGGCGCTCGGCCCACAATGCCGGCATCCGCGTGCGCCGCACGGTGTTCATGACCTATGTCTTCTCCGGCTTCTGCGCCTCGATCGGCGGCTTCCTCATCGCTTGCCGGCTGAGCGGGGCAGGGCCGGGCACGGGCCTCAACCTCGAGATCATGGCGCTGACGGCGGCGGTGGTCGGCGGCGTCAGCCTTGGCGGCGGCCGCGGCTCGGTGATCAAGGGGCTGATGGGCGCCATCATTGTGCTGACCATGACCAACGGGCTGATCCGGCTGGGCTATGGCACCGGCACCAACCAGATGGTGCTGGGCATCATGCTGGCGGTCGCGGTGACCATCGACATCCGCTGGCTGAAGAACCGCCACAAGGTGCTGAACGAGGTTTATGTCGCGCCGGTCTATCTCAAGATGGGCGAGACACAGTCGGCCGCACCTGGTTCGGGCACACCCTACGAGCTCGACAACCGGTTGTCCGCCGCCGACCATATCGGGCTTGGCGAGCTGGAGGGGCCAGAAGACGTCATCCTCGACCGCGACGACAATCTCTATTGCGGCACGCGTCATGGCGAGATCGTCCGTTTCTTCGCGCCAGACTATGTCAAATCGGAAGTGTTTGCCCATATAGGCGGCTTCCCGCTCGGTCTCGCCTTCGACAAATCGGGCAATCTGATCAGCTGCGTCGGCGCCATGGGGCTCTATTCGGTCTCGCCGGATCGGGAGGTCAAACGCCTGTCGGCGGAGACATCGCGTTCGTGGACCTCGATCGTCGACGATGCGCGTTTGCGTGACCCCAATGACTGCGACATCGCACCCGACGGGCGCATCTATTTCACCGACTCGACCAAGCGTTACGACGCACATGACTGGGCGCTGGATTCGATCGAGAACCGCGCCACCGGCCGGCTGCTGGTCTACGATCCGAAGGATGGTTCGACAAAGACGCTGCTCGACGGTTACCGCTACACCAACGGTGTGTGCATGGCGCATGACGGCAAGTCGCTGTTCTTCGCCGAAAGCTGGGCCTGCCGCGTGCATCGCTACTGGCTGGAAGGGCCGAAGGCCGGCACCGCCGAATGCGTCATCCGCGACATGCCGGGCTATCCCGACAACATCAACCGCGCCTCCGATGGCAATTACTGGATGGCGTGGCTCGGCATGCGCACGCCGAGCTTCGACCTGTCGCTGCGCCATCCCGACATGCGCAAGCGCATGACGCGCCGCCTGCCGCAGGATGAATGGCTGTTCCCCAACATCAACACCGGCGGCGTGGTCAAGTTCAACGAGAAGGGCGGCATTGTCGAGGCGATGGGCGACCTCACCGGTGGCGCGCACCCGATGGTCACCTCGATGCGCGAGCACAAGGGATATCTGTTCGTCGGCGGCATCCTCAACAACCGCATCGGCCGCTACAAGATCGCAGGCGCCGACCCGAACTGGACCAGTCCCGCTTCCTATTGGGGAGCAAAGCCATGATCCTCGATCCGGTGCTTGGCCTGTTTCGCGGCAAGGCGGTCACCATCCCGCCGCTCGACGGCGCTTTTCGCCCCAATACGCGGCTGGATGATGCGCCGGCTTTCGCCGAGATGACGGAACCAGACAATCTGCTCGTCGCCGGTGACAGGCTGCTGGCCTCCAGCGGCAACGCCATCCATTCGATTGCGGCTGGAGCGGAACCTGTCGTGGTCGAGACTTTTCCGTCTGCCGTCACCGCGCTGGCGCTGTCGCCATCCGGTGAACTGACGGTCGGGCTGGAAAGCGGAAAGCTGCTGATTGGCGGCAGCGACGTTTCGCTGCCGGCTGACCTCAGCTGCATCACCGCACTTGCCTATGC
>NZ_RZPH01000612.1:0-3734 GCF_004022825.1 Mesorhizobium sp. M7A.F.Ca.CA.004.04.2.1 | reverse complement strand
CCTACACTCCTCGCCGTCGTCGCTTTATGAATATAGTATCCAATCACAATTAATTCAGTGGAGTCAACCGGCTTAAGATGGTTGGCAGAAAAAAGCCAAAAGCGGCTTAGAAACGGCAAACGGCTGCGGAACCGACCCAACAGATCCACTTATCCGGGGCTTGCAATGGCGTCGAAGTTCAAGATAGATTGGATAACATATCCATAAATGCGCAATTGTGAAAAAGGGATTGGGTTGTGAAGCACGCAGGAAAAGTCGTGATCGTCACCGGGGCGGCACGAGGCCTGGGCCTTGCCTGCGCCGAGCGCTTTCATGCCGATGGCGCCAAGGTGGTGCTTGTCGACATACAGGCCGATCGCGGGCGCGAGCATGCCGAACGTCTGGGCGAGCGTGCCGCCTGGCTATCGGCGGATCTCTCCGAATGCACGCAGGAAATGGCAGCCGATATTGTTGCCAAGGCCACGGAGCGATTCGGCGGCGTCGACGTCCTCATCAACAATGCCGGCATCATCCATCTGGACGATTTCGTCGACTTCCCCGAGGAGGCGTTCGACCTGGTTCAGCGGGTCAATCTCAAGGCGCCCTTCCTGCTCGGGCAGGCCGCGGCAAGAGCCATGATCGCACAGGGACGCGGCGGCTCGATCATCAACATGTCCTCGATCAACGCCATTCTGGCCATCCCCAATTCCGTCGCCTATGCCGTGTCCAAGGGCGGCATCAAGCAATTGACCGCGGTGATGGCCGTCGGACTGATCCCGTACAATATCCGCGTCAATGCCATCGGCCCCGGCACCATCCTGACCGACATGGTCAAGAGCTCGGTCATGGCCAGCGAAGCGCAGCGCCAGACCATCCTGTCGCGCACGCCGAGCGGCCGCTGTGGCGAGCCATCGGAGATTGCCAGCGTCGCTTCCTTCCTGGCCAGCGACGACGCTTCATACATTGTCGGCCAGACCATCTATCCGGACGGCGGTCGCCTGATCCTGAATTATACGGTGCCGGTGAAGGACTGACCGCCCATGGTTGTCGGTACGCCCCACATCAGCCTTGCGGGATCGGGCGCGCTGCTGCTCGATGGAACGCAGGGGGCTTTCAACGATGCCACCCAGGAACTGGTCTGGGCGGTAGCGAATGCCGCGCTGAGCCTCGAAGGGGTGCGCGAGGCCGTTCCCGGCATGAACAACCTGCTGGTGGTGTTTGACCCGCTCGCCACAGACGCCCACAGCGTCGGAGATCAACTGATGTCGCTCTGGTCCGCCACCGATGCCCACCCGGTGACCGGCACGCATCATACGATTCCCGTTCACTACGGCGGCGCGCGCGGCGAGGATCTCACCGGCTGGGCCGCGCATTGCGGCCTGTCTGTCGACGAGACCGTCAGGCGCCACGCGGCGGCCCGCTACACCGTCGCCGCCATCGGCGCCATGCCGGGTTTTCCCTATCTGTCCGGTCTCGACCCGCGGCTTGCCTGGGCAAGGCGCAGCACGCCTCGCCTCAAAGTTACCGAGGGCGCCGTCATCATTGGTGGCGCGCAGGCGGGTATCATGCCGATGACCGCGCCGTCCGGCTGGCACATCATCGGCCATACCGACGTGAAGCTCTTCAAGGCCGAAGCGGAATTGCCCGTGCTGCTCAGGCCCGGAGACAAGATTCGCTTCGCAATTGCAGGGATCGAGGCATGATCGAGATCCTCACCACCGGCCTGCCGAACACGGTCCAGGATCTCGGCCGGCCCGGTCATCTGGCGCTGGGGGTCAGCCATGGCGGCGCCATGGACAAGCAGGCACTGGCGATCGCCAATCTCATGCTGGGCAATGATCCTTCGGCCGCCGGGATCGAGGTCACGCTTCATCCGTTCCGGCTGCGCGCGCATATCGACACCGCCGTCGCCATCACCGGCGCTGATTGCGCCGTCAGCATCGGCGACCGGCCCTGCCCGCCCTGGTGGGCCATGACGATCCGCGCAGGCGAGACCCTTGTCCTCGAGGCGCCGCGCGCCGGTGCTCGTTCCTACATCGCCTTTGCCGGCGGGATCGATCTGCCGCCCGTCATGGGGTCGCGCGCGACGGATGTGAAAGGCGGTTTCGGCGGGTTCGCTGGACGCGGCCTGTCGCGCGGTGACCGGCTTGCGCTCAAACCTGCGCAATGCCGCCTTCCCGCGGGCGGCATCGGCGCAGCGCTGGAGGAGCGACGAGGCGCGGCGGACGCCTTGGCCTCGGCAATCGAATTGCGGGTTCTGCCGGCCGCCGAGTTCGACGCCTTCACGCCGGAGGCCCAGGCGGCTTTCACCGGCAGCGAATGGCGCATCACCGACGACGCCAACCGTATGGGATATCGCCTTGCTGGAGAGACGCTTTCGCTCCTCTCACCGCTCGAATTGCTCTCGCACGGCATCGTACCAGGCACAGTCCAGGTGCCGCCGTCCGGCCAACCGATCATCCAACTTGCCGATGCCAACACTTGCGGCGGCTATCCGAAGATCGCTACGGTGATCGAAGCCGACCTCTGGCGGCTGGCGCAAGCGCCGGTCGGCGCGCGCCTGCGTTTCTCAGCGGTCTCGATAAAAGCGTCGACGGAAGCGCTTCGCGCGAACCGGCAGCAAAGTCACGACTTTATCGCCGCCCGAAACCTTATGGCCGGCGAGCAGAGGACTCCATGAAAATTCGCCCCTTCACCATCGAGATTGCCCAGTCTGAAATCGACGATTTGAAGAAGCGCATCTCGACCTGGCGCGAGCCGGACCAGTTGCAGGCGATAGGCTGGGCGCAGGGAACGGAGCACGAGGAACTGCGCCGACTTATGCAGCACTGGCGCACCGGCTTCGACTGGCGCAAGCAGGAAGCCGCCTGGAACATCCATCCGCACTACCAGACGGATATCGGCGGCGAAACCATCCATTTCATCCATGCGCGCGCCGCTGTGGCGACCAACAGAACGGTCATACTCACCCATGGCTGGCCAGGCAGCGTCTTCGAATTTCACAGGCTGATCCCGCTTCTGACCGATCCGCTTTCGCATGGCGGAAGACTGGAGGACGCCTTCAACGTCGTGGCCCCGTCGATTCCCGGCTATGGCTTTTCGAGCCGGCCGACCAGGCCTGGCCTCAACCTGTTCACCGTCGCCGATCTTTGGGCCGAGTTGATGAGCCGTCTAGGCTATGAGCGATATCTCGCCCAGGGCGGGGATCTGGGCGCCAGCGTGTCGACCTGTCTGGCGCACGCGCATCCAGGCAGTCTCGCCGGCGTGCATCTGAACTTCGTCCCCGGCTCATACTCACCTCCTCACGATCCAGGCCCGGATGGCGACCTGAGCTTGGAAGAACGCGCCTTCCTGGAACGGAAAGCCGGATGGGCGGATCTTCATGGCGCCTATGCTCATATTCAAGCGACGCGCCCGCAAACGCTTGCCTACGGGCTGACGGATTCGCCGGTCGGACTGGCGGCCTGGATGATCGAGAAGTTCCGCGACTGGAGCGATTGCGATGGCGATCTGGCCAACGCCGCTTTTTCGCGCGACGACATGCTCGCCAACATCTCGCTCTACTGGTTCACCCGGACCGTCGCTTCGTCGATGCGGCTCTATTGGGAAACGCGCGCCCGTCCGCTTGCATTCGCGCCCGGCACGGCGATCAACGTCCCGCTTGCAGTGGCTTTGTTCCCCAAAGAGCTGCCGATGCCGCCAAGGAGTTGGGTCGAGCGCGTCTTCAAGGACATCCGCCAGTGGACAGCGATGCC
>NZ_RZPH01000611.1:0-3736 GCF_004022825.1 Mesorhizobium sp. M7A.F.Ca.CA.004.04.2.1 | reverse complement strand
CCGTTCAGGCAGTGGCGATATAGGCCCTGATCTGGTCGGCCTCGCGCTCGACATCCTCGATGCGGCGCTTGACCACGTCGCCGATGGACACGATGCCATCGAGCATGCCGTCCTTTTCCACCGGCAGATGGCGGAAACGGCCGCGGGTCATAATCTCCATCACCTCGTTGACGGTGTGATTTTCGTTGCAGATCTTCACCTTCGGCGTCATCGCCGAACGCACCGCGATATCGAGCGCGGCTCCACCTTCCCGGGCGACAACCCGGACGATGTCGCGCTCTGACAGGATGCCGACGATCTTGCGATCGCCATTGGTGATGACCAGCGCACCGATCTTGTGCTCTGCCAGGATGCGGATGGCTTCGCTCAGCTTTTCGTTCGGCCCGAGCGTCAACACGTCATGGCCTTTTCTCTCGAGAATTGCCTTCACCGTCATGGCGTCCTCCTCTGCTTTGCCTGCCGGTTCCTGCCCTGACCGGCCTTCACGTAAGAGTGAACATCGTGCGCCGTGATCGGTTGCATTTCAAGTGCGGTGGTCAGTCGTCTCCCACTCGGGCGCCTGCCATCGCCTGTCGAACCAGCGCAGGCCGAAGAAGCCCGCGACAAAGCCGCCAATATGAGCCTCCCAGGCGATCTGACCATCTACCCCTGGGGCAAACCCGAGCAGGCCGGTGGCGAGATTGATGACCATCCACATGGCGAGGAAGATCACGACACCGCGCAGGCGCAATACGAATGCGATCGGCAGCACAGGGCCGGCGAAGGCGGCCTTGCCGGCCGAACGGTCGGTGCGGAAGCCGAAACGCGCCGCAGCCCCCATCATGCCCGATATCGCACCGGAAGCCCCGACCAGCGGCGCCTCACCATAAGGATGCATCGCCCAGAAAAGCGCGACCGAAGCCAGCCCGGTTGCGGCAAAAAACAGCGCGAACCACAGCGCTCCCAGACGGTTTGCCAATGGTGAACCAAACGCGGCGAGCCACACCATATTGATGGCGATATGGGCAAAGCCGCCATGCATGAAGGCATAAGTGAAGGGCCGCGAAAACAGGAACCAGTCGAAGCCGTATTGCCCGGTGTAGAGAACGGGGATGAAGGCCCCGTCATACAGCAATGTCATCTGCTGGGATTCGCTCAACACATATTGCTGCAACAGGTAGACGACGACACAGATGCCGATCACCGCCAGCACGACGGGCGGCAGGTTGAACACCGGCTCGCGCCGCGGTTCAGGTGCGCCCTCGACCGGGTCGACTTCCGAGGGAGATGCCGGTTCACTCATTTGAAATTGCACTCTGCGGGATTCGGGGCTCGAGCATCTAGATCACCACGGACCGAACCGCAAACCGCGAATCGCCGCGGCGCGAATCAAAAAAGAAGCCGTTCAAGGTTTCCCTTGAACGGCTGGTCGAGCCCCCTGCTCCCCTAAAACTCTTGACTGAAGTGCTGCCGATCGTCGCGAAACGACCGCTTCTGGAGTGGTTTTTGTGTGCCACGGGGCTCGCTTCGATGCAACGTAAACCACTTGTTAACCTTAACGGCCCCGACCCGTGAACAAGTGTTAACGACGCTGGCACGCTTCCTGCTCCGCAACGCATGTAGGTCATCGGAGGGCGCCCTTCTGTTCACCGATGGGACATCAGACGACAGATTGCGCGGAGCAGCATAGTATGAACCAGAATGGATCGATCACGCTGTTCCAATATTGGAACCGCCTGCGTGATGGACGCCCTGCCCCGAAGCGTTCGGAGGTCGAGCCGGCCGACATCAAGTCGCTGCTGGCCGACACCTTTATCCTGGAGCGGGACACGCGCGGACAGGCCGTATTCCGGCTGGCCGGCACCAGGCTTTGCGCCTGCTACGGCCGCGAACTCAAGGGGTTTTCCTTTCCATCGCTGTGGCGCGAGAAGGATCAGCGGCTCGTCTCGCGGCTGATCCATGGCGTCTTCGAGCAGAAGTCGGTCGTGCTCATCAGCTATGAGGGTTTCAGCCGCAACGGGCGCTCCAACAAGTTCGAACTGCTTGCCCTGCCGCTGGACGGCGGTGTCGAAAATCCGCGTTGCCTGGGCGTCATCAGCGCCGTGGAGAAGCCCTTCTGGCTGGGTGCCGATCCGATCACCGACGCGTTGATCGATTCGATACGCGTCATCGATCCGGAGAAGGAGCTTCTCAACAATCGCCCGGCGATCGATGTTCCCTCGCTCGTTCCCGATGAACTTGGAGCACCCGAGACGATCTCGGCGCTCGGCCGGGCGCGCCGCATCCGCCATCTCGTCGTGTTCGATGGCGGGCGCGAGGAATAGTCCGTTTGCGGCCTGATGCACGTCGCCCAAAACTGCGCGGCTGTTTTGGCACCGCGACCTGCAAAAAGGAAACCCCTGGAGCGCCCGCTTTTTCCCTTTGTTAACCCGCTTTGTTGTACTTCTCTGATGAAGTTCCTCGCATCGGCGCGCGGGATGCCAAACGGGGTGTAGGCAGTCATGAGGTCAGCGGCGGTCGACTATGCGCCGTCCCAAGCTGAAAGGCGTAACTTTCAGCGCGTCCGGGTTAAAATCTACGGACGCTTCATGCTGGAAGACCGCACCGAACACCCCTGCCAGGTCGTCGACATGTCACCGGGCAATGTCGCGTTTCGCACCGACCGCATCGGCATGCCCGGCGAAAAAATCATTGCCTACATCGATCATATCGGCCGCATCGAAGGTGTAGTCACCCGCACCTTGCAGGACGGTTTCGCGATGACCGTCATCGCGTCGGATCGCAAGAAGGACAAGCTGGCCGCGCAATTGACCTGGCTCGCCAACAAGCATGAACTCGACCTGCCGGAAGATCGCCGCCACGAGCGCGTCGCGCCGCGCAATCCGACCAGCGTGCTGCAGCTCACCGACGGCCGCCAGTACCAATGCCGTATAATCGACCTTTCGCTCTCCGGCGCCGCGGTCGAGATCGACGTCAAGCCGGCGATTGGCATCCAGTGTGGCCGGTTTTTTGTTTTCGACGCCATGACCGGCATGCTTAGCCCACTCTTGGCGGGCTTGGGAGCCCTCCGCGCACCGAGATTGGCGCCTCAATATGCAAACGAATTAATACTCAAATGATTCAAATTTTACGTTTATTCTACTGGAGTTTTACTCAATATCTACTTCGAGCTTTTGCGTCAAATAAATCCACATGTGGCAATGTCTCCTTCGAACGGGGAGACTACAACAATGAAGAACACGAGGGGCAAGCTGTTGCTGGTGGCAATGGCGATGCAGCTTTCCGCTTGGGGATCAGCATATGCCGCGGGACCGGCCTATATGCACACCGGCGGACGCACCACCCAGCCTGTTGGCCATTATGAGTTCTGCCAGCGCAGTCCTGGCGAATGCAGCGAACGGACCCCGAAGGGTGCGCCGGTCGAACTGACCCGCAAACTGTGGGCGACGATCGTCAACATCAACAATTCGGTCAACACTCGCATCAAGCCGCGCACCGACATGGAAAACTACGGTGTCGAGGAATATTGGGCCTATCCGGCCAATGGCTATGGCGATTGCGAGGATTACGCGCTGGAAAAGCGCCGCGAGTTGATGGATGCGGGCGTGCCGGCCGGCAATTTGCTGATGACAGTGGCGCGCCAGCCGAATGGCGACGGCCACGCGGTGCTGACCGTGCGCACGAGCCTGGGAGAATTCATCCTCGACAATCTCGAGACCAAGGTCCTGTCCTGGACGGACACCGACTACACCTATCT
>NZ_RZPH01000610.1:0-3736 GCF_004022825.1 Mesorhizobium sp. M7A.F.Ca.CA.004.04.2.1 | reverse complement strand
GGATTTTTCGAAGACGGCGACCTACGACTATCTCATGCAGAAAACCCCGGTGACCGAAGTCGAGCATATCATCTCGGCGATCCCGGCCGACGCCGAGACGGCGCGGCATCTGGGCATCGATGTCGGCGCCTGCTGCCTTTTCCTGCACCGCCGGACATGGACAGGCGCGGTGGTGGCCACCATCAGCAAGCTGACCTATGCCGGCAGTCGCTACTCGCTCGGCAGCCGCTATTCCCCTTCAAAAAGCAGCTAACGGAAGCAGGACGAATGCAAGTCGGAGCGGTTTCGTTGCCAATGTATATACATGTGCTGACGAGAACGCTTTCGCTCTCGAATGGACGGGCCAAGAAGGACAACAGATGACGCAGACACCGAGTCGCACGGCGCAGATCCGGGCACTCGCGCAGCATGATGTTGCCGAAGCACAAAGCGCGCTGGCGGCATTGCTGGGCGACCTGTTTGCGATGAGTCCCCGCAATGTGCGCATCAACTTCGACAAATACAGCCTCAATTCCCTGAACGGCTTCTTCGAAGACGACGGCAAGGCCTACTTCTTCAAGTTCCATCAGGAGGAGCGGGAGGAGGGGATGACGGGCGAGTATTACCGCGCCGAGATTCTGTCGCGCGCCGGCCTGCCGGTCGACCAACCCATACACATGTCGGCGCAGCCCGGCGAGCAGATCCTTGTCTACCGCCGCCGCACGGATCCGAGATTTTCGGATGTGCTGTTCGCGCTGGATGCGCAGGACGATGCCGGCAAGCGGCAAGAAGCCGTTCTTGCCGAGCGCGACCTGTCGGCCAGGCTGCTCAAGGTCTATCTCGAGACGCTGCATCCCGTCACTGGCGAGGACGTGGCGGCGGAGCCGATCCACAGGCTGTTTCATGAGCGGCTGATCGATGCCGAGACACGCTTGTCACCAGGCGGCCGGCTGGCCGATTTCTATGTCGGCAAGCCGTTCGTCTTTCCCGGTGCCGCGCTGGATTGGGATCGGTTTTCCCGGCTGAAATTCGTCATCAACGGCCAGCAGTACACCCACAGCGTCGGTGAGCTTTTCGATGCCGCCGCGGTGCGCTTGCGGCCCGACCGGCTTGCCGATGCCGGCGGCGTGGTCGCGCATGGCGACGCCCACAACGCCAATGTCTGGTACACGGCTAAGGCGGGGAGGGCGGAACTGTCCTTCTTCGATCCCGCCTTTGCCGGCTCGCATATCCCGACGCTGCTGGCGGAGGTGAAGGCGACGTTCCACAACATCTTTGCCCATCCGTTCTGGCTCTATGATCCGGCGACCGCGACAGAGGCTTTTCGCGCCCAGGCGCGGCTGGACGGAAATCTGCTCCATGTCGACACGGACTGGGACCTGAGCCCCGTCCGCCGCGACCTGCTGGAGGTCAAGGCGACAGCGCTGTGGCGGCCATTGCTGCTGGAGCTCAAACGGCGCGGCATGCTGCCGGCCGATTGGCGCGCGGTGCTGCGGGCCGGTCTTTTCCTGTCGCCGACGCTGGTCATGAACCTGCGGGCCGGCGCGCGCAGCCATACGCGGGTCTCCTCCCTCATTGCCTTCTCAGTCGCGGTCATGGTCGGCAGCGAACCCGTTGCCGGAGCCGATCGGGTGACGGGTTTCCTCGATCGGATCGATCCGGAAAAGCGTGAAAATTGAGTCTTTCCAACTTGTATATGCATGTATGTATTTTAGCCTTGACATCCGCTCCCGCTGACGCTGAAATATCCTCGCACTTCACCATGAAGTGGCAGGTAAGACGCCGAGGCACAGTGCCGCAAGAGCAGAAACCCGCAGTCTCACCAGACCGGCTGCCTGGGTTAGAAAAAGCGGTCTGATCATCAAGGGGAACAAAGATGATGCGTAACCTAACAGGACAATTTCGCGCGCTCGTGATGGCCGCCGCCATCGGGCTGGCCGCCGCCCCGGCAGCCTACGCAGCCGATGCGGCCATTCCCACCACGCCCGAGGCAGGAGCGTTCAAGATCGGGATCGAGCCCTGGCTCGGCTATGGCCAATGGCATGTCGCCGAGGCCAAGGGCCTGTTCAAGACGAACGGGCTGAGCGACGTCCAGATCGTTAATTTCGCCGAGGACAAGGACATCAATGCAGCACTTGCAAGCGGCCAGCTCGACGCCGCCAACATCGCCACCCACACGGCGATGGGCATGGTCGCGGCCGGCCTTCCGGTGAAGATCGTGCTGCTGCTCGACGTCTCCATGACCGCCGACGCCATCATCGCCGGCAAGGACGTCACCTCCATCGCGGACCTCAAGGGCAAGCAGGTGGCCTTCGAGGAAGGCACGACGAGCGACATTCTGCTCAAATACGCGCTCGCCAGGAACGGCATGTCGATCGACGATGTCAAGCCGGTTCCGATGCCGGCGTCCGACGCCGGCAGCGCCTTGATCGCCGGCCAGGTGCCGGTCGCGGTGACCTATGAACCGTACCTCACCGTCGCCATGGCGCAGAACAAGGACCTCAAGCTGCTGTTCACCGCCGGCGAGGATCCCGGCCTGATCAGCGACGTGCTGGTGGTGCGTGACGAGGTGATCAAGTCGCGGCCCGGCCAGGTGCTGGCCATGATCAAGAGCTGGGACGCGGCGCTCAAGGACTACAATGCCGACACGCCCGGTGGACGCGCCATCATCGCCAAGGCCGTCGGTTCGGACGTCAAGGACCTCAACACCGCCTTTGACGGCGTACGCTACTACTCACTCGCCGAAAACAAGACGGCGCTGACAGGCGACTTCACCACCAAGACCTTCGCCGATGTCGAAGCCGCCGCCAAGAACGCCAAGCTGCTGCAGGCCGATGTGACGCCGGAGCAGATGATCGACCCGGCCTTCGTCAAGGCAGCGGAATGACGAAGGCCGGATCGCGGTGGTGACACAGATGCCCCGGGAGCGACCGGCGGCAGGACCGGTCACGAAACCGGCGAGGCGCCGCCGATCCTCCGGGATCGGCGTGCCCATCGCCAGGTCGCGCTTCCTGATCATCGCGGTGGCCGTGTTCGTCGGGCTCGGCCTTGCCTGGTGGGCGGCGACCGGACTGGGGTTGGTAAAGCCGATCTTCCTGCCGTCGCCGGGCAGCGTAGCTATGCAGATCGCCAAGCTCGCCGCCGACGGCACGTTGTGGCTGGACCTCAAAGCCTCGATGTATCGTATCTCCATCGGCTTCCTCATCGCCTCGGCCCTGTCGATACCGATCGGCGTGCTGATCGGCAGTTTCCGGTCCTGGGAAGCGGCCATCGAGCCGCTGGTGGATTTCATCCGCTACATGCCGGTCGTCGCTTTCGTGCCGCTCTCCATCCTGTGGGCGGGCACCGGAGATTCGCAGAAATTCCTGATCATCTTCATCGGCACCTTCTTCCAGCAGGTGCTGATGATCATGGACAATGTGAAACGGGTTCCAGCCGATTTCATTGGCCTTGGGCGTACACTCGGCTTGCCGGATCGCAAGATCCTGACGCGCATCGTCGTTCCCAGCGCCTTGCCGGGCATCTGGGATACGCTGCGCATCAGCCTGGGCTGGGCATGGACCTGGCTGGTGCTGGCCGAACTTGTCGCCGCGACTTCGGGGCTCGGCTATCGCATCACCGTGTCGCAGCGCTATTTCCAGACAAACACGATCATCGGCTACATCCTGCTGCTCGGCCTGCTCGGCCTCATCACCGACCAGGTGATGAAGGCGCTGGAAAAGGTGCTGTTCAAGCAAGAGGGCCGCTCGCAATGAGG
>NZ_RZPH01000060.1:0-12200 GCF_004022825.1 Mesorhizobium sp. M7A.F.Ca.CA.004.04.2.1 | reverse complement strand
GGATTGAACCGCCGCGCGGGCGGCGCCAGCCAACACATTTGGCGAGGTGGGGGGAACCGAACCGATAATATCCCTGCATCGCGCCGCCGGCTTAAGCTTCCCCGATAGGGAAGGCGCGCGCGGTCGGCGGATCGGAGCGTGGCGGGCAGGCATTTCTGGAGCAGCCGGAAGTTAGGGAGGTCATGCAGTATCAGCTCCTATTCGCGCCCGTGTTCGCGAACATGGACCATCTTCTAACGGGCGCGTGGATCACCATCCAGCTCTCGTTCGTTGCCATGATTCTCGGCCTGATCGTCGGCGTCGTGCTGGCCTTTGCCAAGACCGGCGGGCCGCCCCCGCTGCGCTGGCTGATCGACGCCTATATCGAGCTCGTCCGTAACACACCCTTCCTGGCGCAGATCTACTTCATTTATTTCGCGCTGCCGGAATTCGGCATCCGCATGACGCCGAACACCGCCGCCATCGTGGCGCTGGTGGTCAATGTCGGCGCCTTCGCCACCGAGATCATCCGGGCCGGCATCGAATCCATCGCCAAGGGCCAGGTCGAGGCCGGCGTCGCGCTCGGGCTCAACCGCCTGCAGATCTTCCGCTACATCATCCTGAAGCAGGCGGTGCGTACCATCTACCCGGCGCTGACCAGCCAGTTCGTCTACCTGATGCTGTCGACCAGCGTCGTCTCGGTGATCTCGGCGACGGACCTGGCCGCCGCCGGCAACGACATCCAGCAGCGAACCTTCACCGCCTTCGAGGTCTATCTTGTCATCACCGGCATGTACCTCGTCATGTCGCTCGGCTTCTCCGGCCTGTTCCGCCTGATCCAGCGCCTCGCCTTTAACTATCCCTTAAGCCGGTAGGAGCGAGGTCATGATCCGCCCCTTCGGCATACAGGAATTCTGGTTCATCGTTCTGGCTGTCCAGTGGACCATCGCGCTTTCGGCCGCCGCCTTTGCCGGCGGCGCCGTCGGCGGACTCGTGGTGGCGCTGGCGCGGGTGTCGAAATACCGGCTGCTCTGCCTGCCGGCGCTCGGCTTCATTCGCCTGTTCCAGGGCACGCCGCTCTTGATGCAGCTCTTCCTCACCTATTTCGGCCTGCAGATCATCGGCTTCGGCGTCAGCCCCTGGGTGGCGGCCGCACTGGCGCTTACCGTGCACGCCGCCGCCTTTCTCGGCGAGATCTGGCGCGGCTGCATCCAGGCGGTGCCGGAAGGCCAGAGCGAGGCGAGCTGGGCGCTTGGCCTGTCCTATTTCGATCGGATGAAATCGGTGATCCTGCCGCAGGCCGCGCGCATCGCCGTGGCGCCGACCGTCGGCTTCCTCGTCCAGCTGATCAAGGGCACGTCGCTCGCCTCGATCATCGGCTTCGTCGAGCTGATGCGCGCCGCGCAGATCATGAACAACGCGACCTACTCGCCGCTCAAGGTCTACGGGCTGGTGACCATCATCTACTTCTGCCTGTGCTGGCCGCTTTCGGTCTACGCCCGGCGCATGGAAGGGCATTACGCCGCTCTGGCGACACGCTGACGTCTCGAATTGTCCGGACCCTCGATGTCGGGGATCCATTTTTTGAAAGGGAGGATACACCTGATGACACTCTGGAAAAATGCTCTGACGTTCGTCGCGAGCGTCGCGGTCGCGGCGGCCGTCACCGTGATGCCGGCTTCAGCCCTGACCTTGAAGGAAATCAAGGACAAAGGCACGATCACCGTCGGCTCGCTGGTCGATTACCCACCCTTCGGCCTGCTCGATTCCAACGGCCAGGCCGTCGGCTACGATCCCGATCTCGCCAAGGAGTTCGCCGACAGCATCGGCGTCAAGCTGACCATCCTGCCGGTGACCTCGGCCAACCGCATCCAGTACCTGCTGTCGGGCCAGGCCGACGTGCTGTTTGCCACGCTCGGCATCACCGAGGAACGCCTCAAGGTTGTCAACTTCTCGGTGCCCTATGCCGGTCTCGAGCAGTTCGTCTATGGCGACAAGGATATCGCCATCACCGACAAGGCGGGCCTCGCGGGCCAGACGATCGGCGTCACCCGCGGCACCACGCAGGATACCGCCGTGACGGCAATCGCCGCGGCCGACACCAACGTCCAGCGCTACGACGACGACGCCTCCTCCGCGCAGGCACTGATCTCCGGCCAGGTGCCGCTGCTCGGCGTTGCCGACATCGCGATCGGCCAGATCGAAAAGACGGCGCCGGACCGCTTCACCAAGAAGTTCCTGCTGCGCCAGCAGGCGCAGGGTATCGTCGTGCGCAAGGACTCGCCCGAGCTGCTTGCCGCCGTCAACGACTTCCTGAACGGGAAGAAGAAGGACGGAAGCCTGGGCAAGCTGCACGAGCAATGGATGAAGGCGCCGTTGCCGGACTTCATCGAAAACGCCGAGAAGTAGGTTCAGGCACGGCCGGCCGCAGGGAGATGTCCACGTGAGTTCAGAACAGGCGAACGCAACCGTCTCGCTCGCGGTGAGCATGGAAAACGTCGAGAAATACTACGGCGCTTTCCATGCGCTGAAGGCCGTCAACCTGACGGTCCGCACAGGCGAGCGAATCGTCCTTTGCGGCCCGTCCGGCTCGGGCAAGTCGACGCTCATCCGCTGCATCAACCAGCTCGAGCAGGTCCGCAGCGGCAAGATCGTCGTCGACGGCATCGAACTCACCGCGGGGCCGAAGAACGTCGAGGCGGTGCGCCGCAACGTCGGCATGGTGTTCCAGCAGTTCAACCTGTTCCCGCACATGACGGTGCTCGAAAACTGCACGCTAGCGCCCATGAAGGTTTCCGGCATCGCCAAGGCGAAGGCGGAGGAGACCGCGCGCAAATACCTCGCCCGCGTGCGCATTCCCGAACAGGCCCACAAATATCCCGCCCAGCTTTCGGGCGGCCAGCAGCAGCGCGTGGCGATCGCGCGCGCGCTCTGCATGAATCCCAGGATCATGCTGTTCGACGAGCCGACCTCCTCGCTCGACCCGGAGATGGTCAAGGAAGTCCTCGACACCATGATCGAACTGGCCAACGAAGGCATGACCATGCTCTGCGTCACCCACGAGATGGGCTTCGCCCGCCAGGTCGCCGACCGCGTCATCTTCATGGACCAGGGCGAGATCGTCGAGATGGGCGAGCCGGGCACCTTCTTCGACAATCCGAGGGAAGCCCGCAGCAAGGCGTTCCTCAGCCAGATCAGCCATTGAACATGGCGTGCGCCTTGTACTGAAGCGGCGACGGCAGATGCTGCGGGATACGAGGATTTGAACATGATGCGCGCCGTGGTTCTGCATGCCGAGAGAAGACCTGCGCGTCGAGGAAAGGGCCAGGCCCGAACCTGGCCCCTAACAGGTGCTGGTGCGGATCGCCAATGGCGGCATCTGCGGCTCCGACCTGCATTGTTAGAACCATGGCGGCTTCGGGCCGGTCCGAGTGCGCGAGCCGATGATCCTCGATCACGAGATTTCCGGGCATGTCGCGGCGCTCGGCGCCGGTGTCGTGGGCGTGCAGTTGGGCGCTATGGTCGCCGTCAGTCCGTCGTCGCCCTGCGGCCATTGCGGCTTCTGCTGCAGCGGCCAGCCGATCCACTGTTCCGACATGCGCTTCCTCGGCAGCGCCATGCGCACGCCGCTCGTGCAGGGCGGGTTTGCCGACTACATCGTCTGCGACGCCGCCAACGCCGTCGCCATGGCTGCCGGCGTCGACGCCGCGATCGGCCTCCTCCTCCTGCTTTCGGCGCGACTGGCGCGCGCGAAGTGGTGGTCACCGACATCCTCGACAAGCCGCTCGCCCTCGCCCCTTCGCTCGGCGCCGACCATACGGTCAACGTCGGGCGGTCGGGCCGGATGCGCTGGCCGGCTATGAGTCCAACAAGGGCTATTCGACGTCGTCTTCGAGGTCGCCGGCTAGTCGCTGACCATCGCCGGGGCACTGCGCGCGACACAGCCGCGCAGCACCATCGTGCCCGTCGGCCAGGGCGCCGTCCCCGAACTGCCGATCTCGACCATCGTCGGCAAGGAACTGGTGCTGCGCGGCAGCTTCCGCTTCGCCGGCGAGTTTTCGCTCGCCGCCAAGCTCATTGGTTCGGGCCGGATCGACGTGGCGCCGCTGCACAGCGCGACCATGCCGGTCACTGATGCCAATGACGCCTTCCTGCTGGCAGGCGACAAGAGCCGGGCCATCAAGGTACAGATCGCCTTCGCCTGAACGCAGTCGTCGCGCGGCGATCGCCTTCCGCGGCGCGACGCAGGCTGCCGCCACGTTCCGCGAGGTGGGGGGTGCCCAACGGATACTTTCCTTCGCCGGGCTCTCCGTTAGTTTCGATGGGAGGAAGACCCTCGATACGATGCGCCTCATAGCACGCACCGCGAAACCCGCCGGTGCTCCCCTTTTTCCAAATTCGAAGAGAAGACCGCCATGTCCAGCAAGAAACCCGTAGCCATCGTCTTCGACACATTCGGATCCGTGGTGGACTGGCGCGGCAGCCTGGTCGCCGAAATGAAGGAACTCGGTGGCAAGCGCGGCGTCAACGGCGACTGGGCCGCCGTCGCCGACGCATGGCGCCACGGCTATCACCGGATGCTCGATGAAGTAACCGCGGGCACGCGGGACTACGGCCTCCTCGACGACCTGCATCGCGAACTGCTCGACGAGGCCATGCGCGATGTTGGCGTCACCGGCTTCAGAGAGGACGACCTGCGCGACATCAACCTCGGCTGGCATCGCCTCAAGGCCTGGCCGGATGCCGTGGCGGGCCTGACGCGGCTGAAGACCAAATACATCGTCGGCTCGCTTTCGAACGGCAACGTGCGCCTGCTGGTCGACATGGCCAAGGGCGCGAACCTGCCGTGGGACGTGGTCTTCGGCTCCGACATGTTCTCACGCTTCAAGCCGCATCCCGACACCTACCTGGGCAGCGCCCGGCTGCTCAATCTCGAACCGGGCGAGGTCATGCTGGCGTCGGCGCACAATGGCGACCTCGCCAACGCGCGCAAGTACGGTTTGATGACCGGCTTCTTCCTGCGTCCCACCGAATTCGGCCCCAACCAAGCGATCGACCTTGCCGCCGAGGCGGATTGGGATGTCATCGCCGACGACATCGAGGACATGGCCACCAAGCTCGACACCTGACGGTGGCGGTCGCGCCAATGGCGCCGGCATTCTCCTTCTCGGTCGGTCTAGGCTCGCCCGCTTCCTACCTCATCCTGAGCTTGTCGAAGAACACTGGCCCGATTGCGAAGGCAGGGCGTGGTGACGACAAAGCGCGGCCATCCCTCCACCTGAATATCACCGTTTCCTCGCCGTTCGCGATGCCGACATGGTGAACAACGATTTGAGCCCTCTTGCCGGGGCGGCTAGGACTTCGGTTGGGGATTTGCCTTAGGACAGTGCTTCCAGGCAATATTTGTTCGGCTGCATGCTTCTATAGTTCATCACCCCTATCACCGAATAGCTTCAGCAAACGAATTGGAGGTCTTCTTTCGCAGCAGGGAGGCAATGCCGGTACCCCAGGTACCGCATTCGCGAATGGCAGGAAGAGTTTGGAGGAGGAATTCAATGAAGAAATATATAGCGGCAGCTTTATTCTCGCTGTCCCTGGCATTTGCCGCGACGGCCCAGGAAGCCGCGCGACCGGACTTCATACCCGAGGCCGACTGGGGCAAGATCAAGGGTCTCATAGATCCGAGCCGTGTCCAGTGGCAGCCTTACAAGGGGATCGCCGTCAAGCAGGACGGGTCGCCCTACAAGGTGCTCTATTTGCCGGTGTGGATGGGCGACGACTACCAGGTCATCGCGCAGCATCTCCTGCAGACCCAGCTCGAGGAAGCCGGCGCGACCTTCACCACGAGCTCGGCCGAATTCGACGTGCCGACGCAGACGCGCCTGATGGAAGACGCCATCGCCACGCACGCCTACGACGCGATCGTGCTGCATCCCATCGACCCGACCTCCATGGCCACCACCATCGACAAGGCCATCGCATCCGGGATCGACGTCTACAACTGGGTGCTTCCGGCCAACACCGACAAGCTCACCGGCTTTGCCGGCTATGATGCCGACACGATGGAAGGCAACGGCCAGATCGGCGTGAAATTCTCCGAACTCGCCAAAACGGCGGGCGCTACCGCCGAGAAGCCTTATCGCGTGCTGGAGATCTGGGGCGCACGCGCCCTGCCGATCTGCCAGGCCCGTCACCACGGCGTCGGTCTGGGGCTGGCGGGAGATCCCGCTGTCGAGATCGTCGAATCGGTCGACACGTCCGGCCAGCCGGAGTCGGTGATCAAGGCTATCCAGGATGCCTTTGCCCGCTATCCCGACATCAAGGCCATCTATCCCCAGTTCGGCGATGCCGGCGCCATCACAGAGGGCCTGCGCTCCGTCGACCGTCTGGCGCCCGCCGGCGATCCGAACCACGTCGTCGTCATCCTCCAGGATATCGACAAGGCGATGCTGGCACCTTTGCGCGACGGCACCTTCGACTTCACGGTGTCGAACAACCCGTGGCACCAGATCGATGTCGTCGTGAAGCAGTTCCTCTGGCACACCGTGCTCAAGCAGCCGTTGGGCGACGGCGATGCCAATTCCGGAACGGTCAAGCTGCCGCGCCGAGTATTGCTGCCGATGCCGCTCCTGACGGGTGCGACGATCGACACGGATGCAGCGCATATGTGGGGCGGAACCGTCGCCTTCACCGACATGCCGCTCGGCAAGTGGAACTACTGGCCAGTCCTCGACACCAAGGAGATCGGCCTCCCCGTCCCGACGCTCGCCGACCGCAAGAGCCTCCTCGGCTATTGAGGCGCATCCGTTCGTCGCGCGGGTGGCTGCAATCCCACCGCGCGACAGACGCCGGGCGGTATCCAGGGAACAGGTGAGACACGCGTGGGTGACATCGTCCTGAGCATGGTGGGCATCACCAAGTCCTTCGGGAGCATCAAGATTCTGAGGGACGTGGCGCTCGAATTGCGCGCCGGCGAGGTCCACGCCCTTCTCGGCGAGAACGGCGCCGGCAAAAGCTCATTGATGAAGATCCTCATGGGCGTGCTGCGGCCCGACAGCGGCGAATACACGGTGCGCAGCAAGCAGGCCCAGTTTTCCAATCCATCCGAGGCGCAGCGCAACGGCGTCTCGATGGTCTATCAGGAGTTCGGCCTGGTCCAGTATCTGAGCGTCACCGAGAATATCCTTCTCGGCCGCCTGCCCGCCCGCTGGGGCAAGGTCGACTGGCCCAAGGCGCGCCGCGAGGCCGCGCAGATCCTGCAGCGGCTCGGCAGCAGAGTGTCGCCCGATGCCACGGTCGGCGACCTGAAGGTGGCCGACCAGCAGGAAGTGGAGATCGCGCGCGCCCTCTCCTACGATCCGGCCGTCTTCATCATGGATGAGCCGTCCTCCGCCTTGTCGCGCGTCGAGATCGACAATCTCTATGGCCTCGTCAGGGTGCTCAAGCAGCGCGGCGTCGCCATCGTCTACATCTCGCACAAACTCGAAGAAGTCTTCGCGCTCGCCGACCGGGTGACGATCCTGCGCGACGGCGCCGTCGTCAAGAGCTGCGGCATCGCCGAAATCGACATGGCGACGCTGGTCGAGCGCATGACCGGCAAGCCGGTTGACAGCACATCAACGTTGCGGCAGGCGGCCGGACCGGGCGCCGGCAGGCTCCTCGAACTCTCCGGATTTTCCGCCGACGGCCTGTTCGAAGGAATCGACCTGACCATCGCGAAGGGCACCATCGTCGGCATCGCCGGCGTGATCGGCGCGGGCAAGAGCGAACTCGCGCGCGCCATCGTCGGTGCGCTGCCGGACGGAACCCGTGTCAAGGGCAGCCTTCACTTCGATGGCGTGGCGGTGAACGTCGCCACGATGACGCCGAGCAAGGCGCGCCGGCTCGGCATCGGCTTCGTCAGCGAGGATCGCCAGGCCGAAGGCATCGTCCAGGAGCACTCGGTCGGCTTCAACATGGTGCTGCCGGCACTGAGCCGAGTGACGACTGCGGGCGTGCTCGTCGGCCGCCGGGTGCGCGGCCTGGTGGCCCGAGTGATGGACGATGTGGGGCTGCGGCCGCGCGAACCGGGCAAGCTCGTGCGACTGCTCAGCGGCGGCAACCAGCAGAAGGTGGTCATCGGCAAGTGGATCGCCGCCGGTTCGAAGCTCTTCATTCTCGACGAGCCGACCCGGGGTATCGACGTCGGCGCCCGCCAGGAGATCTACGACGTCATCCGCCGCCAGGCGCGGGAGCGGGGCGTCGGCGTTTTGCTGCTGTCATCCGACATGCGCGAGATCATGGTGGCGTCGGACCGCATCCTGATCATGGCGCAGGGCCGGATCACACGCGAAGTCGCGCCCGATCGGGTCAGCGAGCGCGACTTGCTCGAAATGGTGCTCGTGCGCGGCGACAAGGGCGCCGATATCGCTGGCGTGCCGGAGGCGCACGGATGAAGAGCTTCCTGCGCAACGACAACGTGCTGCGCGCGCTCATACTCGTGGCGCTGATCGTCGTGTTCGGCCTCTTAACCGGAGGCGTTACCTACAGTGCGCGCGGGCTGTCCAACATCCTGCTGCAGAGTTCCATCATCGGCATAGCCGCTATCGGCCAGACCTTTGTCATCCTGACGGGAGGCATCGACGTGTCGCTCTACGGCATCGGCGTCTTCGCAAGCGTACTTGGCGCTTCCACGCTGACCAGCCGCTTCGACCTCAACATGGTCGGCGGCGATCCTTGGCCAGTTCCCGTCGGTATCGCCATTATCCTGCTCGTCGGCATCGTGATGGGCGCCGTCAACGGCCTGCTGGTCGCGCGGCTGCGCGTGCCCGCGCTGATCGCGACGCTCGGCATGTGGCAGATCGGCCTGGGTCTCGCCCAACTCGTCGGCGGCGGCTACACGATCACCGATCTGCCTTCGAGCCTTAGCATGCTGGGACAGGGCTCGATCCGGGGCGTGCCCGTGCCGGTCATTGAGATGCTCCTGCTCTTCGCGCTGGCGCATTTCGTGCTCAGCCACACGTCCTTCGGCCGAGCCATCTATGCCGTCGGCGGCAATTCCGCCAGCGCGTATCTCTCCGGCATCAAGGTCCGGCGCGTGCAGTTCCTCGTCTTCGTGATCTCGGGACTGATGGTCGCACTCGCCGCCCTGTCGATCGAATCGCGGATGATGTCGGTCTCGATCAGGACGCTGAGCGGGCTGCAGCTCGACAGCATCGCCGCTGTCGCGATCGGCGGCGTCAGCATCTATGGCGGCCGCGGCACCGTGCTCGGCGTGTTGTTAGGGACACTGATCCTCGCCGTCATCGACAGCGGCCTCGGCGCCATGGGCGCCAGCACCGACGTCCAGAACACGGTCAAAGGTGCGGTCATCATCCTGGCGGTGTCGATCGAATTCTTCCGCCGCCGCGAGCGGCCAACCCGCATCACGGCCTGACATGCAATTGCGGAGGCAACCAGAGTGATCGTCGACCAACTTCGGGAAGCGGATGCCGGGCCGGGCCGCCGAGGCTTTGGCTTCGGCGTACTGACCAGCGACGACTTCGTGCGCCTGCTCATCCTCGCCGCCTTGATCGCGGGGTTCGCAATCGTCACGCGCGGCGCCACAATCGGCACCGAAAACCTCGCGAACGTGCTGATCCAGTCGTCCATCCGAGGCATTGCCGCCTGCGGGCAGGCGTTCGTGGTGCTCACGGTAGGCCTCGATCTCTCGGTGAGCGGCATCGTGGCGGTGACGCTGATGGTCGGCGGCAGCCTCGTCACCACCAACCCGCAATTCAGCCTTCTCGGCATCGCGATCTCTCCGCTTCTCGCCATCCCGGTGATGCTCTTCGTTGGCGTCGCGTTCGGCACCGCCAACGGTTTCCTCGTGGCACGGCTGCGGTTGCCATCCCTGATCGTGACGCTTGGCGTCTGGCAAATCGGCGTCGGGCTCGCCTATCAGGTGACCGGCAGTGGCTTCGTCGACAGCATCCCCTCGAGCATTGCCTTCATCGGCCAGGGCAGCCTGCTCTACGTGCCCAACCCGGTCATCCTGTTCTTCGCGATCGTGGCGCTCAGCTATTTCGTCCTGCACCGGACCGCTTTCGGGGCCGAAATCTACGCCGTTGGGGGCAATTCCCGATCGGCCTTCATCAGCGGCGTGCGCGTGGTGCGCGTGCGCATCATCGTGTTCGCCATTGCCGGCAGCTTCTATGCGATCGGCGCCGTAATCAGCATGTCGCGCTACATGAGCGCCACGATGGCGCAGACGACCGGCCTCGAACTATCGACGATCGCCGCGGTTGCCATCGGCGGCGTCAGCCTGTCGGGCGGCAAGGGCAGCATCGTCGGCGTGCTGCTCGGTACGCTGATCATCGGCGTCGTCGACAATGGGTTGAGCATCACTGGCGTCGGACCCGCCCAACAGGCGATCCTGAAAGGCGCCATCATCATCTTCGCAGTGATGCTCGACGGCTTTTCGCGACGCTGATGGCGCGCCCGGCTCGCCGCCGATCCGATCAGAACACCGCCCGCCAAACCTCGGGCACGAAGGCTTACGAGCGCCGTTCCTGAAATCGCGCTCTCATTCCGGGGTTCGCCTGTCCGGCATCCAGATCATGCGACCCTCCAGCAGGTTCTTAGTCCGCAGTCCAACCGCCGTCGATGATCATGGACGATCCCGTCATGAGAGAGGATGCATCGGACGCCAGGAAGACAACCGCCCCGGTTATGTCGTCGACATGACCGATGCGGCCAAGCTTTATCTTGGACAGCACCTCCGCCCTGAAGGCCTCATTCTTGAGAAAATTCTGAGCGAGCGGCGTTTCGACAAACGTCGGGCAGACGGTGTTGACACGGATCTTGTATGGAGCCAGATCTATTGCCGTAGCCTTGGTCATCCCCTCCATCGCCCATTTAGAGGCGCAGTAGACGCTGCGCGTCGCGGCGCCGACATGGCCCATCTGCGACGACATATTTATGATGCTTCCGCCCACGCCTTGCTCGACCATGCGCCGCGCGACGATCTGCGCTACAAAGAAGGAAGCGCGCAGGTTGAGCCCGATGATGTCGTCGAAATCGGCCCGCGTTACGTCAAGGAATGGGTTGGTGCGGTTCATCCCGGCATTATTGACCAGCACGTGAAAAGCCGGCCTGTGTGAAACAGCTTCACTCACTGCCGAAACGTCCCGGATATCGAGAGCGATGGCTTCGGCTTGTCCGCCCGCGCGAGTGATATTGGCCGCGGCAGCCTCCACCTCGCTCAATGTGCGGGCGGCCAGAACGACCTCGGCACCAAAGTGGGCGAGCGCATGAGCGGCGGCCAGTCCCAGCCCCCGCCCGGCTCCGGTAACAAGCGCCCGTTTTCCGTCCAGCCTGAAATTTGGCGCGACTTGATTTTCCTCCATAAATCACTCTCCATTTCCTCAAATTGAGAATACGTATGCATATGTATTTGCTAAATTAGTATCTGGCGTTGATCAGCTCAGGCGGTTGCAGGACCAATGTTGGTAGAGCCGCGAATGATCAGTTCGCCGGGTATGCGAATAGCCGCTGGTGGAAAGTCTGCCGGATCAAACAGCAGGGACAGGGACCGCCCCACCATCGCCTCGATCGGCTGGCGGAAGGTGGTGAGGTCGTATGCCGGCCAGGCGGCCGAGGGAATGTCATCGAAGCCCACGATGGAAACATCGCGCGGAACTTTCAGCCCAAGCCCGAAGCGCGCGGCATCCAGCGCGCCAAGCGCCATGACATCGGCGATACAGAAGATGGCGTCCGGGGGAGTCGGGCCGGACAGCAGATTGATCGCTGCCCTGTAACCCCCGCCATAGGTGTTTTCGCCGAATTGCTCGCCAATGATTTGGACTCCATGGCGGCGCAATTCATCCTGAAAGCCGGCGCTACGTTCGCGGTGGGTCGACGTATCAGGGCGGCCCCCTATAAGGGCTATACGCCTATGCCCTGCGGCAACAAGAAGGGCGGCAACTTCCATAGAAGCCGACCTGTTCTCGCAGCACACTGAATTGATCGAAAAGTCGTCGACGGAGCGGTTGAACAAAACCACCCGAGTGTTCCTGTTGTGCAGGATGTCGCGCATTCGCGACGACAACACAGCTGACGTGACGATCAAACCGTCGATCTCGTACTGAAGCATCGATGGCAGCACGTCATCGACTTCGAAACCCTTGGGCACGGAAAGCAACAGGAGCTGCTTGCCCATGGCGTTGAGCTTCTGGGTGTAGATTTCCAGGACGGCCGGGTAG
>NZ_RZPH01000609.1:0-3737 GCF_004022825.1 Mesorhizobium sp. M7A.F.Ca.CA.004.04.2.1 | reverse complement strand
GATGTGACCGGCCTCGGCCGCGCCATCATCGTCAACCTGCAGAATCTCGGCTCGGGCCGGCGTCAGGTCGGCGCCTCGACGATCACCCAGCAGGTGGCGAAGAACTTCCTGTTGTCCTCGGACCAGACCTACGAGCGCAAGATCAAGGAGATGATCCTCGCCTTCCGCATCGAGCAGGCCTATCCCAAGGATCGCATTCTCGAGCTCTACCTCAACGAAATCTTCTTCGGCTTCGGCGCCTATGGCGTCGCCGGTGCGGCGCTGACCTATTTCGACAAGTCGGTCAACGAACTGTCCGTGGCAGAGGCCGCCTACCTGGCTTCCCTGCCCAAGGGGCCGAACAACTACCACCCTTTCAAGCATGCCGATCGCGCGATCGAGCGTCGCAACTGGGTCATCGACCAGATGGTCGAGAACGGCTACGTCACGCGTGAGGAAGGCAACAAGGCCAAGGCCGAGCCGCTGGGCGTGACGCCGCGCCGCAGCGGCACCTATCTGTTCGCCGGCGAGTACTTTACCGAAGAGGTGCGCCGCCAGATCATCGCCCGCTACGGCGAGAACGCGCTTTACGAAGGCGGCCTCTCCGTCCGCACCACGCTCGATCCGAAGATACAGCTCATTGCCCGCAAATCGATGCAGAACGGGTTGATGAAATACGACACGCTGCGCGGTTATCGCGGGCCGGTAACATCGATCGACGTGTCGGGCGACTGGGGCGTGCCGCTTGGCGCCGTCAAGGGGCTGGAGGATGTTCCCGAATGGTCGCTCGCCGTCGTGCTCGACAGTTCGGCGACCGGGCTGTCGATCGGCCTGCAGCCCGCACGGCAGGCGTCGGGCGAGATCGTCAAGGAGCGCGTCGAAGGCACCGTCAGCAAGGAGGACATGGGTTTTGCCATGCGCCATGTGGTTGCCGGCAAGACCGTCAAGGCCAAGTCGCCGGCGGAGGTGCTGAAGCCGGGCGACGTCATCTTCGTGCAGAAAAACGATGGTGCCGATGGCGCCTACAGCCTGCGCCAGGTGCCCGAAGTGGAAGGCGGCCTGATCGCCATGGACCCGCACACCGGCCGCGTGCTGGCCATGGTCGGCGGCTTCTCCTATGCGCAGTCCGAATTCAACCGCGCCACGCAAGCCATGCGCCAGCCGGGCTCCTCGTTCAAGCCGATCGTCTATTCGGCCGCACTCGACAATGGCTATACGCCGGCCTCGGTGATCATGGACGGGCCGATCACGATCCAGAGCGGCAACACGAGCTGGACGCCGAAGAATTACGACGGCACCGTTGCCGGTCCGGCGACCCTGCGCTCCGGCATCGAGAAGTCGCGCAACCTGATGACGGTGCGGCTTGCCAATGACATGGGGATGAAGCTGGTCGTCGAATATGCCGAGCGCTTCGGTGTCTACGACCATCTGGCACCCTATCTACCGATGGCGCTGGGTTCCGGCGAAACCACCGTGATGCGCATGGTGTCGGCCTATTCGATCATGGCCAATGGCGGCAAGTCGATCAAACCGTCGCTCATCGACCGCATCCAGGACCGCTACGGCAAGACGGTGTTCAAGCAGGACGAACGTGGCTGCCAGGGCTGCAATGCGCCCGAATGGCAGAACCAGCCGGAGCCGGAACTCGTCGACAATTCCGAGCAGGTGCTCGATCCGATGACGGCCTACCAGATCACCTCGATGATGGAAGGTGTCGTGCAACGCGGCACCGGCGCCACCATCAGTGAACTCGGCCGTCACATCGCTGGCAAGACTGGAACGACCAACGACGAAAAGGACGCCTGGTTCATCGGTTACACGCCCAACCTCGTCGTCGGCCTCTACATGGGCTACGACACGCCGCGCGGCCTTGGCCATGGCGCCACCGGTGGCGGCCTCGCAGCCCCGATCTTCAAGGACTTCATGCGGGTGGCGCTGGACGGCACGCCCAATGTCGATTTCAAGGTGCCCGAAGGCATGAACCTGGTCGCCATCAACCGCAAGACCGGCATGCGTGCCGCATCGGGCGATCCGGGCACCATCATCGAAGCCTTCAAGCCGGGTACCGGTCCCGCCGACAGCTATTGGGTCATCGGCATGGGCGCCGACGGCTCCAATGCCACCGGTGGCGCGTTGTCACCGCAGGCCAACCAGGCCATCCAGTCCGGCGGCGGCGGCCTCTACTGACGATTTTCATGAGCGGATGGGCTGGCCTTGGCGCCAGCCCATTTTGCTTTACAGCCGGCGGCGGCCTGCCTATGTATCGCGCCGACCGACTTCAGCAAACAGGACAGAACAGCCAGCCATGCGCGCGGAAACGCAGAATATTGTCGACGAGATCAGGCAGGCGATAACCCTGCTGAGGAGGCATCTTTGACTGGGATCAGGCCATAAAGCGGCTTGAATACCTTAATGTGCGCGCCGAGGACGCCAGCCTCTGGAACGAGCCGCTGGAAGCGCAGAAGCTGATGCGCGAGCGCCAGGGCCTGGAAGAGGGCATCGCCTCGGTGAAAGGTCTGACGCAGGCGCTGGAAGACAATATCGGCCTGATCGAGCTCGGCGAGGAAGAGCGCGACGAGGGGGTCATTGCCGAGGCCGAAGCCGCGATCCGCTCGATGCAAGGCGAAGCGAAGGCCCGCCAGGTCGAGACGTTGCTGTCGGGTGAAGCAGATTCCAACGACACCTATCTCGAAATCCATGCCGGTGCCGGCGGCACCGAAAGCCAGGACTGGGCCTCGATGCTGCTGCGCATGTACACGCGCTGGGCCGAGCGTCGTCGCTTCAAGGTCGAAGTGCTGGAAATGCATGACGGCGAAGAGGCCGGCATCAAGTCGGCCACGTTGATGATCAAAGGCCACAATGCCTATGGCTGGATGAAGACGGAATCGGGCGTTCATCGCCTGGTGCGTATTTCGCCCTATGACAGCAATGCGCGCCGGCATACGTCCTTCGCCAGCGTCTGGGTCTATCCGGTCATCGACGACACGATCGAGATCGACGTCTCGGAATCGGATGTCCGCATCGATACTTATCGCTCGTCCGGCTCGGGCGGCCAGCACGTCAACACCACCGATTCGGCGGTGCGCATCACGCATCTGGCCACCGGCATTGCGGTCGCCTGCCAAGCCGAACGTTCGCAGCACAAGAACAAGGCCAAGGCCTGGGAGATGCTGCGCTCGCGCCTTTACGAGGAAGAGCTGAAGAAGCGCGAGGCAGTTGCAAACGCCACCGAAGCGTCGAAGAGTGATATAGGCTGGGGTCACCAGATACGCTCCTATGTGCTGCAGCCCTACCAGCTGGTGAAGGATCTCCGCACCGGCGTCGAGAGCACCAGCCCGTCGAGCGTGCTCGATGGCGACCTCGACGATTTCATGGAAGCCTCGTTGTCGCAGCGCATCGAAGGCGGTGCGGGCGAAGCCGTAGCAGACCTGGATTAGGATATGTCCATGTTCAGGTGAGGCTAGCCTGACCTCAATCTGAACATACCCCTGCGCACCACAGCGACGGAGGAGTGGGTTGCCGAGCAAGCTCACCGGAAAGTGCTTCTGCGGCGCGGTTCACTACGAGGTCGCCGACGAATTCCTCTATGCCGCGAATTGCCATTGTTCGAACTGCCGGCGCACCACCGGTTCGGCCTTCAAGCCTTTCGCCGGTATCGAGCGTGAAAAGCTTGTCCTCACCGAAGGCGGGGACAAGCTCCTGATCTTTGGCGACGAAAGCGGCCATAACGCGCATTGCGGCCGGTGCGGCTCCTTGCT
>NZ_RZPH01000608.1:0-3743 GCF_004022825.1 Mesorhizobium sp. M7A.F.Ca.CA.004.04.2.1 | reverse complement strand
GCGCCAAGCTGTTCATCTTCGACGAACCGACGGTCGGCGTCGATGTCGGCACCAAGGCCGAGATCTACCGCCTGTTCAGCGCACTTTTGTCAAAGGGCGCCGGCATCATCCTGATCTCGTCCTATCTGCCGGAAGTCTATGAACTCGCCGACACGCTGCATGTGTTCCGGCGCGGCAAACTGGTGGCGACGCACGGTTTTCACGCCGCCAGCCACGAGGATATTCTCACTCAGGCGCTCGCCGAGAAACAAGAAAAGCTGGGAGGACAGATATGAGCACCGAGGCGATCGCCGTCGAAAAACCGAAGCGCAACTACAACGTCCTGTTTGGGCTGACGCTTTTGGCGCTGCTGGTTCTGCTCTGGATTCTTCTCTCCGTGGCGACGACGAGCTTCGCCTCCGCCAACAACATGGCCAATCTCTTGCGCCAGGGCTCGATGATCGCCATCATGGCGGTCGGCCAGACCTTCGTCATCATCACCGGCGGCATCGACCTGTCGGTCGGCGCCGTGGTCGGTTTCGCCACGGTGGTCGTGGCCATGATGATCAATGCCGGCTTCCCCATCTGGCTCGCCATTCTGGTGACGCTGCTGGTCGGCGTCGCCATCGGCATGTTCCACGGCTTCGGCATCGTCAAGATGGGCCTGCCACCCTTCATCATCACGCTGGCAACGCTGACCTCGCTGCGCGGCATCGGCCTTTTGATGACCAACGGCAATTCGATCAACATCAACAGCGACACCTTCACCGCCTTCTCGCGCAATTCCTTCATCGGCATCCCCAACCTGTTCTGGATGGTGATCCTGGTCGGCATTCCGGCCTATATCTTCCTGCACCACAGCCGCTGGGGCCGATACCTGTTTTCGGTCGGCTCCAACGCCGAGGCTTCGCGTCTGTCCGGCGTCAATGTCCAGCGCACCATCTACATGGCCTACACGCTGTCGGGCCTGTGCGCCGCCTTTGTCGGCGTGCTGCTGGCCGCCCGCATCGGCATCGGCAACCCGACGCAGGCCGAGGGCTGGGAACTGCAGGCGATCGCGTCTTCGGTCATCGGCGGCACCTCGCTGTTCGGCGCCGTCGGCTCGGTGCATGGGCCGCTGCTCGGCGCCTTCATCCTGGCCACCATCAACAACGGCGCCAACCTGCTCAACGTCAATTCGTTCTGGCAGCGCATCATCACCGGCGCGCTGATCATCATCATCGTCTACTTCGACGGCCTGCGCCGCCGCGGCAAGTAGCGATCCCGCAATCAACCGCCGGCCCGCCACACCAACGGGCCGGCGATTTCATGACTGGATTAGCGCATGAAAGCCGTCCTCTGCCGTTCGCCCGGCGATCTCGTCCTTGAAGACCGGCCCGCACCAGAGGCACCGCCTCCCGGCTGGGCGCTGGTGGCGGTCAGCCATGTCGGCATCTGCGGCACCGACTACCACATTTTCGAGGGCAAGCACCCGTTCCTCGCCTATCCTCGCATCATGGGCCATGAGGTGTCGGGAACGATCGTCGAGACCGGCGACGGCGTCGATCTTGCCGTTGGTGAGCCCGTGGTGATCAACCCCTATCTTTCCTGCGGCAAGTGCATCGCCTGCCGGCACGGCAAGCCCAATTGCTGCCTCAGGATCGAGGTGCTGGGCGTGCATCGCGACGGCGCCATGTGCGAACAGATCCTGGTGCCGGCGCAAAATCTCTATCCGGCCAACGGCCTGTCGCTGGCCGACGCCGCCGCAGTCGAGTTCCTGGCCATCGGCGCGCATGCCGTGCGGCGCGCCCGCGCCGACCCCGGCGCCCGCACGCTGGTCATCGGCGCCGGCCCGATCGGGCTCGGCACCGCCATCTTCGCCCGCATCGCCGAACTCGACGTGACGCTGCTCGACATGAGCAGTGAAAGGCTCGCCTTCGCCGCAAATGAGCTTGGTTTCCAGACCCTCGACGGCTCGCGCGGCGCGGTGCCCGATCTGGTCAGGCAAGCGACATCAGGCGAAGGCTTCGATGTGGTCTTCGACGCCACCGGCAACACCCAGTCGGTGCAGTCGGCCTTTGCCCATGTCGCGCATGGCGGCACCTTGGTACTGGTCTCTGTTGTCAAGGACGACATCAGCTTTTCCGATCCGGAATTCCACAAGCGCGAGATGACGCTGATCGGCAGCCGCAACGCCTTGCGCGCCGACTTCGATCACGTCGCCGCCTCGATCCGCAACGGCGCCGTTCCCCTGGCCAAGCTCGTCACACACCGCACCACACTCGCCGGCACGCCGCGCGATCTGGCTCGTTGGGCACATGAGAAATCGGGCCTGATCAAGGCTGTGATCGAGGTCGGATCATAACATGGCAGACGGCGAAGCCGGTCCGAATTGAAGACGCCCGCGCAGGTCGACCCCCACTCCGTCTCGGCTTCGCCGAGCCACCTCTCCCCCGATCGACGGGGTAGAGGAAGGGTGCGAGCTTAGCAAGGCGGGCTCCTTCCTCTCCCTCCGGAGGGGGGAGAGGTGGCTCGGCGAAGCCGAGACGGAGTGGGGGAAGCCCGCCCCGCAACACGCAGCCGCCGCAAAACGGGCATCACCCAGCGAGCCCGAAAACTCAGGCAAGGTGACAACCAGGCCGAAGCGCTGCTTTGGCTTGAGTTAAAAGCCCGCAAACTTGGCGGCTACAAGTTCACGCGACAGTTCTCTATCGGACCATACTACGCAGACTTCGCTTGCCGCGAAAAATGGCTCGTCGTGGAAGTCGACGGACATCAACACGCCGACTGTTCCTATGACCGCCGCCGCGACGATTTCATGCATGCCCAGGGCTA
The DNA here is from genome assembly GCF_004022825.1 of Mesorhizobium sp. M7A.F.Ca.CA.004.04.2.1. NCBI lineage: Bacteria > Pseudomonadati > Pseudomonadota > Alphaproteobacteria > Hyphomicrobiales > Phyllobacteriaceae > Mesorhizobium > Mesorhizobium sp. M7A.F.Ca.CA.004.04.2.1. The sequence continues at coordinate 950 of NZ_RZPH01000608.1, read as the reverse complement.
TTCGATCCTGCGTGTTTGGAGCCATGAAGTCTTGAAGCATCGTACTTCGGTTTGTGAAACCATCCTCGCCGCGCTCGATGGCAGGCTAGCCGAGAACATCACGGCACCCGACCTCCGCTTTGTCTTCACGCCTCACTCACCCGATTCAATCTCTTCAAAAACGGACCTATCTAGATGAAATCTCACGTAAAAGCGGTTGTTATCGGCGGCGGCGTCGTCGGCTGCTCGGTTCTCTACCACCTGGCCAAGGCCGGCTGGACCGACATCATGCTGATCGAGCGCTCGGAGCTCACCTCCGGCTCGTCCTGGCACGCCGCGGGCGGCTTCCACACGCTGAACGGCGACCCCAACGTCGCCAAGCTGCAGGCCTATACGGTGCAGCTCTACAAGGAGATCGAGGAAATATCCGGCCAGTCCTGCTCCCTGCACCTGACCGGCGGCGTGATGATGGCCGACACGCCCGAGCGCATGGACTTCCTGCGGCTGGCCCACGCCAAGGGCCGCTATCTCGGCATGGACACAGAGCTGATCACCCCTTCCGAAGCCAAGGCGATGTTCCCGCTGATGGACGAGACCAACTTCGTCGGCGCCATGTGGGACCCGGTCGAAGGCCATCTCGATCCGTCGGGCACCACCATCGCCTATTCCAAGGCGGCGAAAAAACTCGGCGCCGAGATCGTGCTGCGCAATCGCGTTGTGGAACTGACACAGGAGGTCGACGGCACCTGGAACGTCGTCACCGAACAGGGCACGGTGAAGGCCGAGCATGTCGTCAATTGCGGCGGCCTGTGGGCGCGCGAGATCGGCCGCATGGTCGGCGTCGAACTGCCGGTGCTGGCCATGGAGCACATGTATCTGCTGACCGAGCCGATGCCGGAGGTCGAGGAATTCAACAAGTCTACCGGCCGCGAAATGATCGGCGTGCTCGACTTCAAGGGCGAGATCTACAC
>NZ_RZPH01000607.1:0-3747 GCF_004022825.1 Mesorhizobium sp. M7A.F.Ca.CA.004.04.2.1 | reverse complement strand
GGTCTTGTCAGCCGGCTGGAGGAAGCTGTGCAGCACGCCTTCGTCGCGGGCCGGCGCGACGTCCCAGGCCGCATTTTCCATGAACCAGCCGGGCCGCAGGAAGGTGACGGGAAAATCGAGCTCGCCGAGGGCTTCTTCCAGCATCGCCCGTTGGCTCAACAGATTGTCCACTTCCCCGTCGGCGCCGATGGTGGAGAGGCAGACGACCCTTTCCGGGCGCGCAGCAAGGAGAGCGGTCGTCAGCACCTCATTCTGCTTGGCCGCTTCCGGATAGCCGGGCGCAGGGTCGAATTCCGACGGCGGCAGAATGAAAACGCCAGTGGCGCCCTTGAAGGCGGCAGCAAGCTGGGCGGCGGCGCCCATCTCGGCGAAGGCGATTTCACACCCGCGCTTGCGCCAGATTTCCGCCTTGGCGGGATCGCGCAGCACCGCACGGACCGGTTCTCCGGCTTCGATCAGGGCTTTCGCCAGCGCGCCGCCGACCTTGCCAGTTATTCCTGTAATCGCATACATGATATGTCTCCTTGTGTTGAAATCGGGATGGATCAGGCGAGGCCGTCGTAGAGGCCGCGCTCGAATGTGCCGTAGAGCTTCACGACCTTTTGGTCGTAGAAGGGCAGGAGCTGGGTGAAGATGGCGCCGGTCACCTTCCTGACCGGGTCGAGCCAGAAATAGCAGTTGAGCAGGCCGGCCCAGGAAATGCTGCCTGCCGACCGACCGTTCGGACCGGGCAGCGTGTTGATGTCGAACGAATATCCCCACTTGTGGGGCTCGTCGGGAAACTGGTCGAAGCTCTGCGAATAGGCAGGCTGGGCAGTCCTCATGGCATGGACGTCGAGGTCGCCGATCTGGTTGCGCATCATCGACGCGACCGTTTCCGGCTTCAGCACCCGTACGCCTTTATGAGTGCCTCCGTTCAGCAGCATCCGCAGGAAGGCCATGTAGTCGCGCGGCGTACTGAAGCCGCCGCCGCCGCCCATGAAGAATTCCGGCCGCTGGGGCATTTCGAAGGGCGCGGGCGTCAGGCCGCCGTCTTCGCGACGGTTGTGGAAGGTGGCGACCCTGGCCTTCTGCTTGCTTCCGATCAGGAAGCCTGAATCGGTCATGCCGAGCGGGGCGAAGATGTTCTCGCGGAAATAGACTTCCAGAGACTGGTCGCTGACCGCCTCAACCAGCTTTCCGACCCAGTCCATGCTAATGCCGTATTGCCAGCGTTCGCCGGGATCGAATTCGAGCGGTGCCAGAAAGGCGCCGTTCTTGCACGTGGCGATGTCCGGCATGCCGGTGACGTTCTCGTAGCGGGTTAGTGCATCGCTCCAGATCGAATAGGTATAGCCGGAGGTGTGTGTGAGCAGGTGACGCACCTTGATGGCCAGCTTGGCCGGGCGCAGGCGCGGCTGGCCGTGGCCGTCGAAGCCCTCCAGCACCATCGGATTGGCGAGTTCCGGCAGATATTTCGCCGCATCGTCCTCGGGATTGATCCTGCCCTGCTCGATTAGCTGCATGCAGGCCGTGGCGGTGAAGGCCTTCGTCATGGACAACAGCCAAAATACCGTATCAGCGCGCATCGTTGCTCCGGTGGCCGTACTGGCCTTTCCGAAGGTTCCTTCGTAGATCATGCTGTCTGGTCCTGCCGCGGTGGCAACGACGCCGGCGACGATCCCGTCGCGCACCGCCTGTTCCATGGCCATGTTGATGGACTTGAAGTTGCCGGACCGCGCTTGCCGGTTGGCCGCCAGTGCGTGAACCGGCGTGTTCACCGCGGCGGCGCCCGCCGCCAGCAAAAGGCCGCCACGCGCCAACAGGCTTCTGCGTGAGATCGCATTCATGGATGAATTCCTTCTCGCAAGGTCGGAGACTTCCGCGGTCCGGTGTGCCGCCGGCGCCGTCCCGGCGCTCAAAAATCATCTATGGGAAGCGACGCGATGATTCACGCGCAATAAGATCAAAGATAAGATGACTCAAAATCATCATGATGGGCTATTAACGATCATCGACCTTGCAACGGAGTTAGGGCATGAGTTTCGACACGCGGCTGCTGACCGGGGTCGGTGTTTTCGGGGCGGTGATGGAAGCGGGCAATTTCGTGCGGGCCGCGGATGTTCTCGGTCTCACGCCATCGGGGGTCAGCCGTGCGGTGGCGAGGCTCGAACAACGTGTCGGTGTCAGGTTGTTCGACCGCAATCCGCGCGAGGTCGCGCTGACGGAGGAGGGCGCGCGCTTCCATGCCCGGATAATGCCGCTGCTGGCCGGACTGGAGGAGGCGGCCTCCGAAGCCGCCGGTTCGGCGGCATTCGTGGGCGGGCGGCTCAGGGTATCGATCGATCCCTGGTTCGCGCGAATGGTGCTGGCGCCGAGGATCGGTGAATTCCTGGCACGCTACCCCGCACTGTCGCTCGATCTGACCACCAGCAACTATCGCGAAGAGTTGATGAGCGGCGCGGATGTCGCCGTGCGCTTCGGTCCGCCGGACGAATCCTCGCTGATCGCGCGCAAACTGCTGGACGTCCCGGTGCTTACCTGTGCCGCCCCAAGCTATCTCGACCGTCACGGCATTCCAGCCACGCCCCACGACCTGATGCACCACGATTGCATCCTATTCCGCGACCCGCAGACCGGGCGGCCGTTCACCTGGGAATTCCGAGGGGATAACGGGGCCATCGAGATCAAGGCGTCGGGGCGGTTGGTCTTGGACGATCCCTCCGCCGCCGTCGCGGCCGGTCTCGCGGGGCAAGGCATATTCCAGAGCCTTGCCATCGGCCTGGACGAGTGGCTTGAGAGCGGGGCGCTCGCGACGATCCTGGCGGAATGGTCAGACGAGCAGTTTCCGCTTTACGCCTATCATCCGTCACGCCACATGCCGCCTGCAAAAGTGCGCGCTTTTCTGGATTTTGTTCAACGGATCGCGGCGGAGTAGCGCGGGGCATTCTTGCCGCACGGCCCTAGCTGCCGCCGGAAAAAATGCTTGCTGCCTCGCATGATGGTGTTCCATATCGGTCATATGAGCCGACGGGGAGCCGGTCACCATCGGTCGAGCGGCCGAAATGCAATCGACGCCTCAGCCGCTGGATATCATCGCCTGGTCGGGCCGCTTGAAATTCGGAATTGGCTCTTATCTGCTTTTTCGTGATGACTTGCCAAAATCTTTAGCCGACAGACCACATGCCAACGGAAGTCCAAAGTCTCCCGTACCCAGCCACGTCAGCCTTTGGTCCTGATCTCATCTGACGCCAGGATGTCTGTGATTCACCGGATGCCCGGCGCGCCTTACCGCGTAAGTCTGCCTTCTTGGCCTCGCTTTCCAGAACCTGCCAGTCTCCTTCCGGCCCCAAACCCGACATTTAGAGATGGCCTGAGGGAGAACCGCTTTTGGTGCAACTTTGACCTTGTCGGCATCCGAGTTCGTGCAGCTGAACCCAGGTCGCTCTGGATCCTACGGGCGTCATGTGGTGGGACAAAAACATTGAAAAACATTGGAACAGATTTGAATGCTGCGCGGTCCCACCGACCTCTAACCGCTTGATTTGATTTATTTTCCAAACATCCTCCGGGCCCACCATTATCTTATTTATCAATAAGGTATCGTGTTTTATTTGCCTCGGTTAGCCAAATCAGGTTGACGAATCCGTCGATCTCCTTGAATTCATTGATTTATAATGGGCTCCCGAGGACTGCCGATCAAACTGCTTTACAACACGGGGCGGCGCGAAAGGAATCGAACTGCCCGCAATGCGCTCGTTCCATCCG
>NZ_RZPH01000606.1:0-3747 GCF_004022825.1 Mesorhizobium sp. M7A.F.Ca.CA.004.04.2.1 | reverse complement strand
TTCGAGGCGGCGGGCCGGCATCTGAGCTTCAGCCGGGCCGCCGAGGAGCTTTTCGTCTCGCAGGCGGCGATCAGCCGGCAGATCCGGGAACTCGAAACCTTCCTGCGCCAACCCTTGTTCGAACGTCACCATCGCCGTGTCGAACTGACCGACACCGGGCGGCGTCTGCTGGAGCAGCTTGTCAGAAGTTTCGACGCCATCGATACCTTGCTTGGAGAACTGGTGGCGACACCGGCGCAGTCCGTGGTCCGCGTCAGTGTCGAGCCGTCGCTTGCATCCGTGTGGCTGGTGCCGCGGCTCAACCGGTTTCGCCAATTGCGGCCTGACATCGACGTCTCGCTCGAGGTCGACCCAAGGCTGATCGAGTTCCGCAGCGATCAGCCGGAGCTTGCCTTGCGCTTCAGCGCGCATGCCACCTCGTGGCCGCGCAGTCAGGCTGAGCGGCTTGCCTCGACGGTCGATTCGCCGGTCCTGTCGCCGGCGCTGCTTGCCTCTGGCCCTGCCCTCGACAGGCCGATCGATCTTGGTCGCTACACGCTCTTGCACGAGGAGAACCGCCAGGGCTGGGCGCGCTGGTTCGAAGCGGCCGGCGTGCCCGCCGACGCCATACCGGCGCGCGGGCCGATGCTGGCGGATGCGTCGCTTTCAAAGCAGGCCGCCTTGCTCGGACATGGCGTGCCTTGGGCGATCTCTTGCAGATCGGCGCGGAAATCGCATCCGGCGCGCTGGTCAAGCCGTTCGACATCGACGTCGCATCCGGCGCCTATTGGCTGGTGGCCAGAAACTTGCGCGACCTCTCGGAACCGGCCGCCGCGTTCGCCGACTGGCTCAGAAGCGAATTTGCCGAAAGCAGGCGGGTGCTGGAAGCGCAGGCTTGAACCTTCCGGCCGGGCCCGCTACTTGGCCTTCTTGCGGTATTTTTCGAAGAGTTTGTCGAGCGTATCCGCGGCCGGAAGCTCGCCCGGTGAGTCTTCTCCCGGGTTGAATGTGAGGATGACATCGCGCCACATATCATAGTGGGCAGCATATGATGTCAGCCTGGGAAATGGCGCGCAGCGTGCGATGGCCCGGACAGCGGACTCGGCAACCTTGTCCGGCGGCGTCGTCACAGGACCGAGGATTTTTGGCGGGCCTGCGAGTGACCCGTCCTTGTTCAGACTGATCTGGACGCGTGCAATGCTGTGGGTGTTTGCAGGCATGTTCCAACAATGCTGGATTGCCTTCATGAGATAGTCGCCGATATCGCGCTCGACCGCTACGTCTGCCCGGCTCGGGGTCCCGCCCAACGCGAGTGAGCCAGCAAGGCTCCCGGCAAACACCAGGCTTTGGTAGCCAAACCCCAAGGTCAGGCCGCTTCTTCGGCGCGCTTCTTCTCGATCTGGCCGATGGCGTCGACCACGGCATCGAAAGTCAGCATGGTCGAAGCGTGCCGCGCCTTGTAGTCGCGCACCGGCTCCAGATATCTGAGGTCGGCGAAGCGACCGTCCGGCGGGGCGCCATTTTCCTTGAGCATCTTCAGCATGGTGTCGCGCACCGCGCGCAATTCCTCAGCACTCGCGCCGACGACATGCTGCGCCATGATCGATGACGACGCCTGGCCGAGCGCACAGGCTTTCACGTCATGGGCAAAGTCCGTGACCAGGCCGTCCTGCATCTTGAGGTCGACGGTGACCGTGGAACCGCATAGCTTGGAGTGAGCCTTGGCGGTCGCGTCAGGATGATCGAGACGGCCGATGCGGCCAATGTTCCCGGCAAAACCGAGAATTTTCGCGTTGTAGACCTCGTTTATCATTATTTTCCAATCCGTCGCCGCCAAGCGAACAGCGATTGCCGCTGTCGTGTCTTCCTTTCGCTCGCTATGACCTTATATAATGCTGGCAGTCCGGTATCGACAAGAACGACGAAAGCCAATGTCCTTGCCGGGAAGTTCACGCCACTTACGGGGCTGGAAACGGGGCGAGTTTCCGACACCGAAAGGTCGTGGTCCGTTCAACTCGTTCCTCCGCCGAGAGGGACTACGGGAGACGCCTTTATGGATGCCGTCATCAAGAAGCTCATGCCACAGTCAGCCTATATGGAAAAGCCGGTCACCGACCGGCCAAGCGAAGCCGAAGTCGAAGCCGCCGTGCGCACGCTTTTGCGCTGGACCGGCGACAATCCGGACCGCGAAGGGCTGGTCGACACGCCGAAGCGGGTGGCAAAGGCCTATCGCGAAATGTTCGGCGGCTACGACATGTGCCCGGCGGACGAGCTCGGCCGCACCTTCGAGGAGGTCGCCGGCTACGATGACCTGGTCATCGTCAAGGACATAACATTCCATTCGCATTGCGAGCACCACATGGTGCCGATCATCGGCAAGGCACATGTCGGCTATCTGCCGGATGGCAAGGTTGTCGGCCTGTCCAAGATCGCCCGCGTCGTCGATATCTTCGCCCACCGCCTGCAGACCCAGGAGGCGCTGACGGCGCAGATCGCCGGCGTCATCCAGGACGTGCTCAATCCGCGCGGCGTCGCCGTCATGATCGAGGCCGAGCACATGTGCATGGCCATGCGCGGCATCCGCAAGCAGGGTTCAACTACGCTGACCTCGACCTTCACCGGCGTCTTCAAGGATACGCCCGAAGAGCAGGTTCGTTTCGTGACCATGGTGCGTGGCGGCGGGATCTGAATGGCCCTCGCCGGCCATCAGACCATGATCCCGAAAAGTGGAGACCGGTTTTCGGACAAGATCATGGTCAACGAGGAAAATGGACCGGCGATGTCGGCACTGGAATTTCCAAAAGCTCCGTCGGACAAGAAAGCGCTCGAGGAAGGCGCGGTGTTCTCGCCGCGCTTCGATGCAGCCGGGCTGGTCACGGTCGTCGTCACCGATGCCGGAGACGGCATGCTGTTGATGCTTGCGCATATGAATGCGCAAGCACTGGCACTGACGCTGGAGACCGGCATCGCCCACTACTGGTCGCGCTCGCGCAACGTGCTTTGGAAAAAGGGCGAAACATCAGGCAATTTTCAGCATGTCGTCGAGATGCTCACGGATTGTGACCAGGATGCCATATGGTTGCGCGTCAAAGTGTTGGGCCACGACGCAACCTGTCACACCGGCCGGCGTTCATGCTTTTATCGGACGGTGGGGCTGGTCGATGGCAAGGGGACGCTTGCCGGCGACGGCAGCAAGCCGCTGTTCGATACGGAAAACACGTATCGGAAACCACCAGCTTGAACCTTCTGCCTGACACCAACCACACAGATTCATCATTTCGATACGGCCCGCTCGTATAGTAGCCGTGGGACAAGGGAGATCATGATGCTCGAGTGGGCGTCATTGCGTAACAGACCAGATGTCAGGGAGGCCAACGGCCTATCCTCGTCAGGCGGCGCGTCCGAAACGAACTCCCAGAAGAAAACAGCCATTTCGCTCGCCTTGGGTGGCGGTTGCGCCCGCGGCTGGGCGCATATCGGCGTGCTGCGCGCGCTCGACGAAGCCGGCATCGAAGTGTCGATGATCGCCGGCACCTCGATCGGCGCGTTGGTCGGCGGCTGCTATCTCGCCGGCAAACTGGACGAGCTCGAAGAATTCGCCCGCAGCCTGACCAAGCGACGCATCTTCGGCCTGCTCGATCTCAATTTGCGCGGCAGCGGCCTGTTCGGCGGTATGAAGCTCGATGCAAGGCTGCGCGAGCACATGGCCGGCATTCGTTTCGAGGACCTTGCCAAGCCGTTCGTCGCGGTCACCTCCGAGATCCGCAC
>NZ_RZPH01000605.1:0-3749 GCF_004022825.1 Mesorhizobium sp. M7A.F.Ca.CA.004.04.2.1 | reverse complement strand
GCGGCTCACCGCGTCCGCCCACTCCATGATGGCCGCGAAATCGCCGGAAAGTTCCGGCTGCAGCATCGGCACGGCGCCCTTCAGCACCTGGCCATTGCCGCCATCGATGGTGACGATGTCGCCCTTGCGGAAGGTCGAGCCCATCGCCATCAGCGTGCCGGCCTTGTAGTCGACACGCAGCGAGCCGGCCCCGGAGACGCAAGGCTTGCCCATGCCGCGCGCCACCACCGCGGCGTGGCTGGTCATGCCGCCGCGCGTGGTCAGGATGCCTTCCGCCGCATGCATGCCGTGGATGTCTTCGGGACTGGTTTCGATGCGCACCAGGATCGCCTTGCGCCCTTGCGTCTTCAATTCCTCGGCGTCGCCGGAGGAAAAGACGATCTCGCCGGTAGCGGCACCGGGCGACGCCGGCAGTCCGATGCCGATGACATCGCGCGCGGCCTTGGGGTCGATGGTCGGATGCAGCAACTGGTCGAGCGAGGCCGGGTCGATACGGGCGACGGCTTCCTCTTTCGTGATCAGCCTGTCCTGCGCCATCTCGACGGCGATTTTCAGCGCCGCCTTGGCGGTGCGCTTGCCGGACCGGGTCTGCAGCATCCACAATTTGCCGCGCTCGATGGTGAATTCGAGATCCTGCATGTCGCGGTAGTGCTTCTCCAGACTGTCGGAGATGGTGACAAAGGACTGGAACGCGTCAGGCATCAGCTTCTGCAGCGACGGCCTGTCCGAGCCAGCTGCGATACGTGCCGCTTCGGTGATGTTCTGCGGCGTGCGGATGCCGGCGACGACGTCCTCGCCCTGCGCGTTCACCAGGAACTCGCCATAAAGCATCTTTTCGCCGGTCGAAGGGTTGCGCGTGAAGGCAACGCCGGTGGCCGAGGTTTCGCCCATATTGCCGAACACCATGGCCTGGACGTTGACCGCCGTGCCCCAGCTTTCGGGAATGTCGTGCAGCCGGCGATAGGTGATGGCGCGGTTGTTCATCCAGCTCGAGAACACGGCTGATATCGCGCCCCAGAGCTGCTCATGCGGATCCTGCGGAAAGGGCCTGCCGAGCTCTTCCTCGACCTTGGCCTTGTAGAGCGCGATGACGCCTTGCCATTCGAGCGCCGTGAGTTCGGTGTCGAGCTCGTGCCCGAGCCCGCCTTTCTGATCCTCCAGGATTTCCTCGAACACCTCATGGTCGAGGCCCATGACGACGTCGGAATACATCTGGATGAAGCGGCGGTAGCTGTCATAGGCAAAGCGCGCGTCGCCGGAATCGGCGGCCAGCGCCTCGACCGTCTCGTCGTTCAGGCCGAGATTGAGCACGGTATCCATCATGCCGGGCATCGAGGCGCGAGCGCCCGAACGCACCGACACCAGCAGCAGTTTCGACGGGTCGCCGAACCGACGGCCGGTCAGCCGGCCGATGTGATCGAGCGCGACCGCGACATCGGCTTCCAACCCGGCCGGATAAATACGGCCGTTGGCGTAGTAGGCGTTGCAGACCTCCGTGGTGATGGTGAAGCCCGGCGGCACCGGCAGCCCCAGGCTGCACATCTCGGCCAGGTTGGCGCCCTTGCCACCCAGGAGATTCCTGTCGCTGGCACGGCCTTCCGCCGCACCATCGCCAAAGGTGAAAACCCATTTGGTCATGCATCGCTCCGGTTGCAGGAGACTGGAAAGATTGGCGAAACGGAAAGTTCCGCCGGTCCGTCCTTGGAGCGATATGATGCTGCAGTGCGAAAGGCAAGACATCGGCAAAGCCACCTGGCCACTACAATCGATTAAGCAAAGCCGTGCTCCAGCATGCGGCAAAAAGACTTGCCAAGTCAGGAATTCTGGAGTAGAACATACAGTGAACAAACAGGTGCGCCATGAAACTGCCCGGAAAACTCGACTATCTGGAAATGCCCGCGACCGGTGGAACGCTGGACCGGCTGAAGGCTTTCTACAGTACCGCCTTTGCCTGGTCGTTCACCGGCCTTTGCCGAAGGCCTGGACGGAGGCTTCCAGGCAGATGCCGCGGAAGCGCCATCAAAGCCGCTGCCCGTGCTCTACAGCAGGGATCTGGAGCAAACCCTCGACGCTGTCGAAAGCGCCGGCGGCACGATTGTCAAACCGATCTTCCCGTTCCCCGGCGGCCGGCGCTTCCACTTCGTCGATCCAGCCGGAAACGAGATGGCGGTGTGGTCCGAATAGCCCGCTGCATATCATTTGCCAGCGCTGCGTTGCCTGCCCAATTCGAGCGTTCCAACCGTCACTCATAAGGATTGTGCTTTTTGGCTGCTCTGCTAATAACGCGCCGCACAAGCGACTCTGACGGCAATTGGGGCGTCGCCAAGTGGTAAGGCATCGGTTTTTGGTACCGACATTCCCAGGTTCGAATCCTGGCGCCCCAGCCAATCACTTTTTTTCTGGTGATGGCAGCGCGGTTGTCCCCAGCCCAGGCATGCCAGTGTCGTTGCAGACCAGCCCTGGTGCCGTTCTCCTCCGACAGGGGGGCGTGCTCGACCAAGCAGTCCATTCCAACCCGCGCCGCTTTCTGCTTGAATGACCCTCGACGTCCCGCAACGGAGCATCGGCCTATCTCAAACGATCCCTTCGCTTCCTTGCAGCAACGTTTCCTTGCCCGGTGTGCGGATCGGCTCGTGGAGTTGAAGGCCGCCCGTGAGAGGAGGGCTGTGCCCGGCAGCAGTTCCGGCGATACGCTGATCGGGATCGCTCACTCGCTGGCGGGTGGGGCCGGAACGTTCGGCTTTCCGGATATCAGCGTGCGAGCGTCCGAGCTTGAGACGTTGCTGATCGAGCGGTCGGATGTCGCACATACTGCGCTCGATGCGCTTATTGCGGAGATCGAGCGGACGCTGAAGTGACTCAGCCGAAGAGGCTCACTTCTTCGGCCCAGTCAGGCCGGTCCTGGTCATCTCGCCCCAGCTCTGGTCGGCGCGCAGATACTGCCACCAGCCCTTCACACGCCAGAAATTGTTGAGCTGGCGGTAGCCGAAATTCTCGATCACCGCCACGGCCGTGAGTACGGCAAGGTCCCGCGCGCGCGGAAAACGCTGAAGCTCGGCTTCTTCGAGAACCAGCGAACACACGCTCACGCAAACGCCGTAGGTGAAAACCAGCGACGTGAATGCCAAGAGATATTCGGTCGAGAGGATGCCGAGTAGCCAAAAGGCCGGGATCAGCACATAGCCCAGCACCTCCGATATGGGCCCAAGCACATCGACAATCAGTATGTGACCAAATCCGAGGAAGCCGACCCGCCCATAGCGGGGGTTGAAGAGCATGGAGCGGTAGCGGAAGAAGCACTCGAGCGCACCGCGCTGCCAGCGCGTGCGTTGCCTGGCCAGAACGCGCAGTGACTCGGGTGCTTCTGTCCAGCACACCGGCTCCGGAATGAACTGGATGCGGTATTTGCGTTTGGTGTCCATCATGTGGCGATGCAGCTTGATCACAAGGTCCATGTCCTCGCCCATCGATCCCTTGGTGAAGCCGCCAACCGCCACCACTTCGGCGCGGCGGAACACGCCGAAGGCGCCGGACACCAGCATCAACGTGTTGATGCGGCTCCAGGCCAGCCGTGCCATAAGGAAGGCCCGCAGATATTCGACCACTTGGAACAGTGCCAGCACCGGCTGGGCAGGCGGATCTCGCGCACCCTGCCCGCTTCGATCCTCGATCCGTTGGCGATGCGGATCGTGCCGCCGACGGCGATGGTGCGCTCGGGATCGTCGATGAAGGGCTGGGCCGCGCGCATC
>NZ_RZPH01000604.1:0-3749 GCF_004022825.1 Mesorhizobium sp. M7A.F.Ca.CA.004.04.2.1 | reverse complement strand
GCCCCGATCGCTGGAACCGCGACTACGATGCACGACTGTATCGCCAGGATCCCTTCTTCCAGAGGTTCGCCAGCACAAGACAGGATTTCCTGTTGCCGCTGTCGGCACTCCGCAATGGCGACTTCCAGCGTACCCCCTACTATCGCGAATTCTTCGGCCCTTCCGACAGTTTCGACGAGATCACCGGCGTGTTCAATCTCGACGGGCTGACCGCTGGCTATGTCACCTTCCTGCGGCGAAACGGGGCACCGGCCTTTGGCGATCAGGATCTGGAGATGGCTTACGCGGCAAGCAGCGCGACAAGGCTCATTCTGCAAAGATTGCTTCATCTGTGCCGCTCCCGGGACAAGGGCGCCGCAATCGGTGACGGACGCTCGCGGCTGAGCAGGCGCGAGGCCGAGGTTGCGCGGCATCTGGTCGAGGGTGGCAACGCCAAGACGATTTCGCGAAGCCTCGCCGTCTCACCCGGCACCGTCCGCAACCACATCAAGCAGATCTACCGCAAGCTCGGCGTGCACTCCCAGGTCGAGCTGCTGGCGGCCTTCCGCGAAGCCGCTTGAGCCTGACGGCTTACGCCGGCGCTATTGCCCCGTCACGATGCGCGTCCACATGCGGTTTTGTGATCGCAGCAGCTTTGGGTCGTTGTTGTCGACCACGAACAGCTTGGCCTTCACGGCATCAGGCGGAAAGACGCCGGGATCGCTGGCTATCGCCTTGTCCATCAGCGGCAGGGATTCCGGTATCGCATTGGCATAGGAGACATAGCTGGAATTGGCCGCGGCGATATCGGGCCGCAGATTGAAGTTGATCCAGGCCTGGGCGTTGTCGGGATGCGGCGCATCTTTCGGCACCACCATCGTATCGAAGTTGATGAGCGTGCCTTCTCTGGGGATGGAATAGGCGATCTCCAGCTTCTTCACGGATTCCGCCGCACGGGTCCTTGCCTGAAGTATGTCGCCCGACCAGCCCAACACCACGCAGATGTCGCCGTTGGCGAGGTCGTTGATGTATTTCGACGAATGGAAATAGCGGATGTAGGGCCGCACCTTGCCCATCAGGTCCTCGACCTTGGCGAGGTCGTCGGGACTGGTCGATCTGGGGTCGATGTGAAGATAGTTCATCGCCATCGGGATGACTTCAGCCGGCGCATCGATCATGGCCACGCCGCAATCGGAGAGCTTCTTGACCACGTCCACGTCGAAGACCATGGCGAAGGAATCCGTCGGCGCGTCCGGCAGCCGCTGCTTCACCGCGGCGACGTTGTAGCCAATGCCGTCGGTGACGGCCATATAGGGCACGGCATGCAGGTTCTGCGGATCGGCGCCCGCGATCAGCGCCAAGGCCTGCGGATCGATCTTCGAATGGTTGGCAAGCTTCGATTTGTCGAGTTCCAGGAACGCCCCCGCCTTCACCTGGTTCTTCAGGAACGGATAGGCTGAGGGGTAGACTACGTCATATCCCGAGCCGCCGGTGAGCAGCTTGGTTTCAAGTACCTCGTTGCCGTCATAGACATCGTAGCGAACCTTGATGCCCGTTTCCTTCTCGAATTTCTCGGCGGTGTCCGGCGCGATGTAGTCGGACCAGTTGTAGACGTTGACGATCTTTTCCTCGTCAGCCGAAGCCGCATTTGCGCAGACGCCGCAGGCAAGCAGGGTTGAGAAGATCAGAGCGCGCATAAATGTCCTCCGTTTTCGCTATCTGTTTTCGGCATGCGTCGTCCCTCAGCGTCGCTGCGGGGCATAGACCGGCAAGGTGATGCAGGCGACATTGCCGCCGCCCAGCAAGATCTCGCGCGAGTTCTCGATGCCGACTATCTTGTGGTCGGGAAACAGCTCGGCCAGCGTCTGCTTGGCCTTCACATCGAGATCGCAGCCGAACTGCGGTACCACCACGACGCTGTTGCCCGGATAGTAGTTGATGTAGCTCGCCGCGATCCGGTTTCCGGCCGGTCGCGCCCAGGTCGAATCCAGCCGGTCCACGCTCTCGCTTTCTTCCGGCGTCATCTCGATCGGCAGGGGATGCGGCAGCCGGTGGATCTCCAGTGCGCGGCCACGCGCATCACGGGCCGAACGCAGCACCTCTTCGGCTTCTCGCACAATCTCATATTGCGGGTCCTCCCGATTGTCGGTCCAGCTCAGCACGACCACGCCGGGACGCACGAAGCAGCAGACGTCATCGACATGGCCGTCGGTTTCGTCGAAGGCAAGGCCACGCGGCAGCCAGATGACGGTGTCGACGCCGAGATAGTCACCAAGCTGGCGTTCCACCTCGGCCTTGCCGAGATGAGCGTTGCGATTTCGGTTGAGCAGGCATTGCTTCGTCGTGATGAGGGTGCCCTGGCCATCGCATTGCAACCCGCCGCCCTCGGCGATCAGCGGTGCGCGGTAGCGATCCATGTTCTCGATTTCGAGCACTTTTTGCGCTGCCAGATCATCGAGGTCCCATGGCGCGTAGAGGCCGCCGTCAAAACCGCCATAGGCGTTGAAGATCCAATCGACGCCACGCACGCCGCCTTGATCGTTGACGACGAAATTGGGACCGCTGTCGCGCAACCAGGAATCGTTGGTGGACATCTCCACGACACGCACATGGCCGGGCAATCGCGCTCGGGCATTCTGCCACTGGCGAGCGGAGGCCGCCACCGTCACTGGCTCGCTTTGCGCGATCGCCGCGGCGACATCCACGAACAGCTTTTGCGCGGGCTTGGCGCCGAGGCGCCAGGTGTCCGGCCGCTCCGGCCAGATCAGCCAGCAGCCTGACTTTGGTTCGAATTCGCCGGGCGCGCGAAACCCATCCTGTTTCGGCCTTGTCGAGAGGGTACGGGGCATCTTGGGACCGCCGGGAAATGGAGTGATGACTTGCCCGGATCAGACGTTTTTGGGACCTTGTCCGTCAATGTCCCATTTGGGATATCGGTGTTGACCGCTGTCTCCTGTTGCGGAACGGCATTGCCTTGCCACGGTGATCGGCGCAAATCTCGACCGGACGGCGTATGCCGGTGACGCAAGCAGTCGACGAAAGGGGAAAAGCGGATGGATGCGACCGAACTGAAGGCCATGCAGGCGCCGCTGAAGCAGGCCTACCGTGACGATGCTTCGCAGGCTCTGATCACGCTTCGCGCCAAGGGCTCGATCGATGACCAGTCGGTTGCCTGCAAGGTGGAGACGGGCAGGGCGCTCGCCATCGCCGGCTTGCATCCGGCAACAGGCGGCTCAGGGCTTGAACTCTGCTCGGGCGACATGCTGCTGGAGGCCTTGGTCGCCTGCGCCGGGGTGACGCTCAAGGCGGTGGCGACGGCGCTCGAGTTCAAGCTCGGCGCCGCCACGGTGGAGGCCGAAGGCGATCTCGATTTTCGCGGCACGCTCGGTGTCGCCAAGGATGCACCGGTCGGCTTTCGCGCCATCCGGCTCAATTTCAACCTCGACACCGCTGAGCCGCAGGAGCGGGTAGACTCGCTGCTGAAGCTGACCGAGCGTTATTGCGTGGTGTTCCAGACCATCAGCCAGAAGCCGGAGCTGACGGTGAGCGCACGCCGCTGATGCTTACTGCGCCGACGGTTCTTCGGCGTCGCCCTCGTCAGTGAAGGGCGAGGCGCTCGGCACGCATTGCACCGACCAGCCGGCCGGTGTCGGCTGCTTCTGATATTCGGTGATGGCGGCGGTGCACTGTTCGCGTTTGTCGAAGGTGCTGGGCAGCACGACCATGCCGCCTTGCGGGCCGGCGATTACCAGATACCAGACCAACCCTGC